>DASWIV010000177.1:0-22789 GCA_036397475.1 bacterium | reverse complement strand
ATTTATCCAGATGTGTTTTCTCGACCGTTTTGTCGGTAAGTATCGCGAACTTTTTATCATTCAGAAGTTCTGCCAGGTGTTGAGGCGCATTAAATTCAGGAATTATTCTGCAACGCTTTGAATCGATATGGGAAGAATATTCTTTCAGATCTGCGACAAACTTTATAATTTCAATCGCGGTTTGGTGAGGGGAAAGTCCGGAGGTTTTTATATTATGGTCAGCCGGTTGATATGCAGGCAGCCTTGACTGGTACAGCTTACTTACTTCTTCATCTGTACCCCATTTCGGTCTTGATTCATGTCCCGCACCGGTTATTCTTGAAACGCACGTATTCAGGTCCGTATCAAGAAATACTATCTGGCCTGATCGTTTCATTAATTTCAGATTTTCCGGATTGGCAGGAACGCCGCCGCCTGTGGCGATAATTAAATATTTCTTTCGGGAGAGTTTCCGTAGAAGTTCAGCTTCCGCTTTCCTGAATTCATCCTCGCCCTCATCTTCAAAAATTTCAACGATGCTTTTGGTATAGCCAGATTCAATCTCCGAATCCATATCCGCAAACTTGCGTCCGGTGAATTCACCAAGCGCTTCACCAGCCGCGGTTTTGCCGGATCCCATGAAGCCTGTAATGTAAATGTTACTGTCCACGTTTAATCCGATATCAGCGACTCAAGTGTCGATGTAAACCCTGGATACGATATCCCGGTGCAATCATAATCTTTTATTTCGACCCGAACTCCGGCAACAATACCTGCAATCGCGAGAGTCATTGCTATCCGGTGGTCGCCGAACGAGTCGAGTTGCGATTCAGGCGGAATTAATCGGGTCGGTCCTTCAATTATCAGGTCATCGCCATCCGTATGAAGAATCGCACCCATTTTTCCAAGCTCACTTACCAGCGCGGCGATCCTGTCAGTTTCCTTTATTCTTAATTCAGAAATGTTCCTGAAAATACTCGTCCCCTTACACTGTGTCGCGACCAGGGCAAGTATGGGAATCTCATCGACAACGAGCGGGATTTCATCGGCGTTAATTTCGACCGGCTTTAATTCGCCTGAAGAAAGACCCGAAATCCTTCCAACCGGCTCGGGATTTTCAGATTTGACATTGATTTCAACCGACGCACCCATTCTTTTTAAAATTCCACACCAGTGTATACGAGTCGGATTCAAAAGAATATTGTTTGCGATAAGGTCACTTCCCTGAATAATAGAAGTTCCACAGATAAAAAATGCCGCTGAACTCGGGTCTCCCGGAATCGAACATTCATCAGGCAATTTAATACCTGACTTCGATACAATCCATGTAACACCATCGCGGCGAATATCCGCGCCACATAATTTCAAAAGCCGTTCAGTATGATCTCTGCTCTGATGCGGTTCCTCAACTTTCGTTAACGATCCGGCCTGGATTCCGGCAAGCAGAATAGCGCTTTTCAACTGCGCGCTTGGGACCGGCAGGGTGTATTCAATCCCATGCAAAGAACGTCCGACAATCCTCACGGGCGGGTATCCGTTTTTAGTCGAAATATCGGCACCCATCTGATTCAGGGGAATCGCTATCCTGTCCATCGGACGCTTCTGCAGGGACGAATCTCCATCCAACACAAACTCTCCATCCATCCCGGCAAGTATTCCGGTCAATATCCGCATTGTGGTTCCGGAATTTCCGCAATTAATAAAAAAAGGATTTTTCGATCCAGTTTTCCCTTCAATGCCAGCCAAGACCAGCGCATCCGCATCCCTCTTAATCTCCACTCCAAGACTCTGGATCGCTTTCAGGCTCGATGCGCAATCGTCGCCATCGGAATATCCGGAAACACGGCAGGTCCCTTTCGCGAGCAGGGACAAGAGAGCAATCCTGTGAGAAATCGATTTATCTCCCGGGGTTGTGAATGATCCTGTTAGTTTCATAGTAAAGCTTGCTTCATAATCAGATGCGTTCGGACTCTGTTTTTATCGTTACTTCCTTAATCCTACTTAATAATCGTATGGTTAATTATTTATTTTTTTATTGAGAAATATTGCTAACGGGAAAATTGTCTGGTATTCTACGCTATAGAAGGTTATATCAGATTAAATAAATTTAATGCTCAAAATCATCCAAAAATCAGGCGATTGCCGGCGGTCCGAATCATCCGTGTATTCGGGATACCGCTATTATTACGCCGAAGGGGCTGAAAGAGTCTGTATGGCGATGCCTAACTGAGCGCACAGAAATACGGATTCTCAAGCCCTCGACTTATTAAAGGTCGAGGTTTTTTTATCTAAATACAAGCAGGATATTTCGCTGAGGGAAAATATTTGACATGAAAGGTAATAACGGAGAAATAAGGGATCTGAATCAACTCCACGACGAGATCGACCAGTGCGACCGCGAGATTGTGGATTTACTCAACCGTCGCGCGGACGCTGTCCAGGAGATCGGCAGATTAAAATCCGCTGTCAACGGTCCGGTTTTTGTCCCGAGCCGTGAAAACGCGGTTTACGACAAGGTTGAATCATTCAATGAAGGTCCGCTGATGGACAAGGATGTCAGGTCAATTTATCGCGAAATCATGTCGGTGTGTATAGCATTGCAGGCGCCGACACGTGTCGCGTATCACGGTCCTCCCGGAAGCTTTACTCATCTCGCTGCAATCCAGAAATTCGGAACTTCAATAGAATATTTCCCCGTCCCGGAAATCCGGGATGTATTCGAGGCGGTTGTCAGGGAGCATGTTCATTTCGGACTGGTCCCGATCGAGAATTCGTCAGACGGGGCGATTTTCGATACGGCGAACCGCCTGATGGACACCAATGTAAAAATCTGCTCGGAAGTTTACCTTGAGCTTCACTACGGTCTGCTATCAAACTGTCCGCTTTCCGATGTCGAGTTGATTCTCGGTACGCCAAACGCGTTCATCAAAAGCCGTAACTGGCTTCTCGCGAATATGCCGAATACGAGAAATGAAGAAGTCGCGCACACGTACCAGGCTGTGGAGAGGGCGTCGCTTGAGTATGGAGTAGCTGCAATTGCTAATGAATCATCGCTTGCGCTGTTTGAATTCGATCACATAGAAAAATGCATTGAGAATAAAACCGACGATGTGACCCGGTTCATCGTTCTTGCCCAGAACACTCCCAGGGAATCGGGCAATGACCTGACGTCGATCGCATTTTTTCTCAGGAACCAGCCGGGAAGCCTCTATAAAATCCTGGCGCCATTCCAGGAACACGATGTCAGCATATTAAGGATACAGAATTTCCCGACCAAGAAAAAAAACTGGGAGCACGCTTTCCTGGTGGATTTCGAAGGCCATGTCGACAACGAAAATGTTTCAAATACATTATCCAAAGTAAACGAATCGGCAGAGGATTTCAGGATTCTCGGAAGCTACCCGAAGTCGGAAGTAATCCTGGGGGCTAAATCTTTCTCGAACGGCATAAAACTGAACAAGGCAAGAAAATAGAAATTTGATAAATACTTTGAAACGGGAAGATAGAAAATGATCATAGTAATGCGTAAAGGCGCGATTAACGGGGAACTGGACAGGGTCGTATCGCTAATCGAAGATCTCGGAGCTGAAGCGAATGTCGACTATGGCGTGGAGCATACAATTGTCGGCATACGGTCGGGCAAGCATAACCTCAGGCCCGAACAGTTCAAGTTCCTGCCCGGGGTCGAGGATGTAATTCGAATCCTCAAACCGTACAAACTCGCAAGCAGAACGTTCCATCCACGGGATACGGTCGTTCAACTTGGCATGGCTGAATTCGGAAACGGCAGGCTCGAAATAATTGCCGGACCGTGCAGTGTCGAAAATCGGGAGCAGATTGTCGAGACCGCAAAATCGGTCAAAAAATCGGGTGCCGGTGTTTTAAGGGGCGGAGCATTCAAGCCTCGCAGTTCTCCCTATTCATTCCAGGGACTTGGAAAGGAAGGGCTCGAACTATTAGCCGAAGCGCGAGAGGAGACGGGGCTTCCGGTTGTGACCGAGGTACTGAGTATCGCGAATATAGAATTGATCGCCGAATACGCCGATATGTTCCAGATCGGAGCGAGGAACATGCAGAACTACGATCTTCTCAAGGAAGTTTCAGGTGTCGGGAAACCTGTGTTTATAAAACGGGGTATGGCGGCAAAAATTGAGGATCTGTTAATGTCGGCTGAATATCTTCTCGATGGGGGCTGCGAACAGGTGATTCTCTGCGAGAGGGGGATCCGTACATTTGAAGACGCGACCCGCAATACTCTCGACATCACAGCTGTACCCGTCCTGAAGAAATTGTCGCATCTTCCGGTTGTTGTCGATCCATCTCATGCCGCAGGCCATACCGATTATGTGAAGTCTCTCGCGCTTGCGGGAATCGCAGCCGGAGCGGACGGATTGATGATCGAAGTTCATCCCACACCTGAATCTGCCATGAGCGACGGGCAGCAGTCCCTGACGTTCGATCAGTTCGAAAATTTAATGAAGATTTGCAGAAGTGTGGCGGACGCTGTCGGTAAGGATATGTAATCAGTCGTCGAGTATTTTCCTGTCGAGATCGATTAATTTGTTCAGAAGTTCACTGCGGATTTCAGCGGTCCGTGGATTCTCACGTTCTATTGTCAGAAACAACTCCCACGAATCTTCCCGTAGAATTCTCTCGATTTCCAGGAGATGCTCGTACGCCGGTGTCGATAAGCGGACGTCGGGAAGTTTCAACTCCCTCAATGCTCTTGATACCCAGTGAGATAGTCCCTGCACGTAAGCGATTTCCTCATCGTGCTGCTCTGGAGACATTTCCAGTAATTCCAGTCCCAGCATTCCACCTAAAAATTCCCTGAGCTTCTCATACCTGGCAGACCGAACATCACATACGACACATTTAAGTCCCGCGATTCCATCTTTCCCCGACTGGGGACCGAACAGCGGATGAGTAGCTATAATCTCAATCGATTCAGGCAATTGTTCGAGAAGTATCGATACGGGTTTGATTTTCACCGATGCTACATCGATAACCATCGATCCGGAATTCAGGTGGGGAATTATTTGGGGGAGCAATTCAGAATAATTCTGAACGGGTATTGAGAGAATTACAAAATCCGATGAGGAAGCGTCTTCGAGTGAAACATAGGGAATCCCTAGTTCATCGGCTGCTGATTTTTTATCCGACCTGTTCCAGGCGCGAACATCGAAATGCGCGGCCAGGTGCTTCGCCATGAATTGACCGAAGGAGCCAAAACCGATAATTCCTAATGTCCTTTTCATTAAATTAATATCCTTGATCAGCCTGACCTTTCTACGGTGAAATATTAAATAAATGTAATGGCAAAAATATAAATAGTGTTATAAACTGTTTATGTAAATAAAATAACCCAAGGGGATAAGTTATGGGATCCCGAAGCCTTTTATCCATTCTTGCAATTTTCGCAGGTTGCATCCTTATTTCAGGATGCTCAGGAACATCCACTAATGTTGTAACAGGGAGTATCGATGAGACTACATCCGGTTCGGATTATGTGCCTTTTCAAAGCCATCAGAATCTGGGCTGGTATTTGCTGGAGATCGATACGGCAGCAGGTGCCATAGATGTGATCCCGCAACGCACATCGTCATTTCATCTCAACACTACCGGAATTATGAACTCGACTATGGGGGTGTCAGCCGCTGGAGTGCCCGGCGAGATGGATCCCCCGAACGGAATTTTCACTTTCGATATCACCTTGACCCATCCACTCGGCTCAAGCCCGCAATTCGCCGGATTCGATGTAAAGGGCATCCTGATCACACCTGGTTCTTATATTGTGGGTCCACTGGTTTTCGCAGACGTTGATGAAACACGCCTTGAAAATGCCGATGGTTACACCCGCTGGTGGAATCCGACAGAATTTACCAATCCGGGAATGTTTGGATATACAAAGGGAAATTTAACGGCATCTCCAGGAACTGTTCTGACCGCGACCATTAATCCATATAAATATTTCGCAGATCACCTCAACATCAATACAGAAGTTTTTCAAGTTCTTGGTGTGCCGCTTGATGATGACGAGGGCCGTGGTGTATTCAGGCCAGGAAGTTCAAACACCAGGAGATATAAAATACAGTTCGAGCTCAATCCCGGACCGAAAATCATTTATGGCTATGCTATCGACGCATCGTGGAAAGCACCGGATGTAAAACCTCCGGGAGAAATTCCCGACGATTTTCCAATTGAAGCTAATCAGCCGGAAGCTTATGACGTAGTTCTTGATCAGAATCTGAATACGATGTTTTACGATTATGAGTCAGGATTAGCGGGAGGTTTACTAAGGCTGGAAGCCAATGTCTATGACTGGCAGGGAATCCAGCTTGGTGACTATGGTGGGCAAGTTGAAGTTGTGCGAGGCTTCCTGCCCGATGCCATCTTATCCGGTGGATTCAATTTTGATTATATAGGAGACTCCACCGCATCTGCCCGCTATTTCAAAGATTTTTCAGATCAGATTATTCCGACCGAAGCCGGCGAATTTATCCTGGCAGTCAGGGCGGGCTCGATGGGCGGCCCCAATTATAACCAGGGATTCGGACCCGCGCCGGATTCCAATATTTCAGCCTGGCAGGTTCAGACATTTGAAGTGCGTGACCCGTCATGCGAACCGGACAATAACAATACCATGCAGGAAGCAGTTGAAATCCAGTTTGGCGAAGGTTTCGATGCTGAATTGTGCGATAACTCGGACACTGAAGACTGGTACTGGTTCGAAATACCCGATGGATTTGAAGCGGAGGGATTTATCAACTTCTGGCATTGGATGGATTCAGGAGATTTAGAACTGTACAATGAAGACGGCGACTATATTATTGGTGGCTATGGGGCGGCGCCGCATTTGAGAAACATAGATTTTTTTGGCGGATTTTATCCACCAGGTAAATATTACATAAGAGTTGTAGCAAACCAGGTCGGCAATCCGCCGCCTGCAGGATCGATTTATTACCTTGAAATGGCCGCGGAGCCGTACAGTGTCGAACCGACCAATCCAGCCGACGTAACTCTTGGCGATCTGTCATGCACAACCGACTGGATTTCAACCAGGGAGAATGATAAAAAGTGGGGTCTCATGACAAGCCAGTATGGTTTGCATGGATTTTATGCAGATACCTCAGGCTTTACGCTTTATGAATGCTTGAATATCAGCGTTCCTCCTTTTCCGGCGGTTCATTACCCCTATTTGTACTACTGGGAGAATCCGGGACTAGTGCAAATGGTGGACTGGACAGAAAGTGGACATCCTGTCCTTCATGAAAATGTCATGGATCTGGGCGAGACAATTTCCGCCATGACAATGAATTCCGAAAATCTATATATAGTTGTGGATCTCGGCTCGGAATCATATTGCCGCGTATATGATATCGCCGGTGATCCAATGAATCCGTCGTTTATTAATCAGGCGCTGGTTGAGGATGGACAGCGCCGGCTGGCACTGTTTGATCCCGAAGGTCCCGATACTCAGCTTGTCGCGATGACATTGTCAGACTTCAGGCTCTGGGGGGAAGATCCGGTCGGATCGTTTATTCCAAATTTTGATGCTACCACTACAGACACCTATTATGGATTGGCTGTCGAGGGCGATTACGCCTGCGTTACATGGTTTGATTCAAACCAGGATTGTTTTTTAAAAATTTACAAGCATATGGGCAATGGTCAGATGCAGACGTGGGGGCAAATCCAGCTCCCCAGCATTACCGAATATTTGGACATCGATGGAACTTACGCGTACGTCGGCTGTGGAGAAGATGGGATTATAGTGGTCGATTTCCAGACGTTCCTGAATCCGGTAATCGCAAGCCAGACTGCGACCAACGCCAACTCTTCGTTCATTCACGTCCGCGATGATTTCCTTTTTGCCGCTCAGGATGCAAGAGGGGTGGCACTATATAATCTTCCTACTCCCGTGAATCCGGTCGAAGATGAAGTTACTAACTGCTTGAACTATCCTGTCGACGGGGTAGTGCTTGGCAACTGGTCATTTTTCGTTGAATCCTCGGCGAACTATGGTTCCCTTACACCTGCCCTGACATATATTGCCCAGGGAACATTTGTTTACGATCCGCTCGAGTACACTGATGAGGTTTCAAGAATCACCGGTTACGACGATCTTATCGCGGTTGGATCCACACAGTTACATAAAATCTGGGTTTACCAGTTTACGACGAACCCGCTGATTATCAATGAGATTTATACAGACACCATCACCGGAACGTTGCATTCCATGGAGATGACCAACCAGGCTCTATATGTATCCGATGATTCCGGATTTCTTCATATCTATGATACGAAGACCCCTCCGGCTGTAATTAAAAAACCGGATTATCCGGATCCCGGTGGCACTCCATTTGGAGTAATGGTCGCGGATGTTCAAAAAAATCGATTATTTGCCACGAGATATAACACAACAAACTACGATGTATGGGATATAATCGATCCGTTCACACTGACTCAAATCTCAGGGCATGTAAGTGTTCCCCCAGTCAAATCGCTTGATTATAAAAATGAGTACCTTTATGTCTGCTCCGATACCAGGCTTGTAATCTGGGACTGCTCCGGTCCGGGACAGCCCGTATGGGAATCGACAATTGACCTTCCAGACGCCCCGAATATCTCTTTTATTCAGACGAGAGGAGCTTACACTTACGTTTCAGGCCAGGGCACCCCGATTACCGCGGTCGATGTTTTCCCTCCGGATGATCCAACTGTACTTGGCCAACCGTTCCCGGAGCCAGAATTCGGAATCAAGACCGGCTTGATGCAAAGCGAATTTTACCTGTACGGACTTTACTACGGGCCAGGTTTGAGAATGTACCAGATTTATTGACGGCTATGATTTCTTCGCGAAATTGTTAACCAGTTCACCGGCAAGATTCGCGTTGGCCCTGGTAGTTGCGTCATCGATTCGAAGATTAATTACCCTCGGACCAACCATCTCGGCATGAGGACATCCTTTTGTCTCAACCTGATCCGGAGCCAGCCAGTTCAACGGCAGATACAGATTGTTGACGTCCAGCCTTGCTTTTTTAAGCTGCTGCGACAGCATCTCTGTTTCCTCACCCGTGACATGTTCGGGCATTACGAACGTGAATCTGAACGGGGCGCATTTGATCGGATAATCCAGCGTGTCGACCAGCGTCCCATCGATATTCTTCCTGAAGAAATACACAAGTTCTCTTCTATCCTGAACCGTGTCCTCAAAGTTCGGGATCGCGTCGATTATTTTCATCGCTTCATCTTCGTTTATCGCGAATTTATACAAGTCGGGATATTTCTGGTACACGTCGTACCATTCCCTGGCGTATTCAGGTCCTTCGACCCGCGCCTTCAATGAAAGGGCACGAACGGCGTTGAGCTGCATGGACTTCCTGTCGCTGTAATTGTCCGGCCGCTGAGGAAGCTCTTCGACTTTCGCCTGTAATCTCTCCGCCAGTTCCTCATTATCGGTAACGATCGCTCCGCCTCCAATGGTAGGCATGATCTTCCTGTCCGCGAAACTCAGAATGCTGGCGTCTCCGACCGACCCGACCGGAGTGTCGCCGATCTTACCGCCAATCGCCTGCGAAGCATCCTCTATCAATTTGCATCCCTTGTCCTTACAGATGGCTTTTATCCTGTCTACGTCGAATGGGATTCCGAAGAGGTGGACCGCCACAACCACATCGCCTTCCTGTGCGACAGCCGCCAGGCTGTCCGGATCCAATGTCAGGTTATCGCCGACGTCGACTATTACCGGCTTACGTCCGGCCTGCAAAACTGACGCGAGCCGCGTCGCGCAACAGGTCGCGGGAAGGATCACACGCCCGCCGGGTTCGGTGAATTCCTCTATCAACAGAATCAATGCTGTAGTGTCACGTCCGGTTAATATAGCTCTCCGCCGCCCGAAATATCCGGACAGCTTCAGGAGCCGTTCAGTGTCTTTAATAAATGTATGCATTTCTTCCACCTTATTTCGGGCGATTGAACATCACCGTACATTTTCTCAATAATACATCTCTTCGGGTTTTTTCCCGAGATGCTGGCTTGTTTCACTGTTCAACACAGAGACCATCTTTATGGGATGGTCGCATTTTTCAGACCAGGATACCAGGTTCCACCTGTCACCCCACCCGGATTCGGTTATCACTCCAACCTTTGCGCCAAGTCCCGCCGCCAGGCCGTACTCAAAATCGGAGATGCTTCCACCGCCAAATCCAAGAATAGCCGTAGAGTGGACCTTCACTCCGCTCGCCACAATATCATACCAGTATTGCAGCACCTGCATCGGGGAGAACGTTTTATCCTGAGTCTCCCTGAGCTCATCGTACCTGTCGTCGATCTTCACGTTAGCGGGCATGTCCGATGGGATATAACCAACCAGATGAATTTTATCACGAAATGTCTCTTTTATATCACCCGCGAGCCTGCAAACTCCCGAGAAAGTTCCCCCGGAAATAATTGTCCCCTCGAACTGATCGAACGCCTCAAGGATCTTATCCTTGTACCCCTCGATAAATTCATACGATCCGACCTTTGTCGAGCCTGTTATTATAACAATCGGTTTGGTGATCCTGGGAAGGTCTCCTGGCGCATGCGGACCGATTAATACATCTGTCAGTTCCGTACCGAATTTTACATTCCGGAACAACTCGAGGAGATTGATGACCCACGCATAGCCCTCGAGATCTCCAATGATCGGCTGAAGACGCATCAATGAATTCATCGAAGTTTCAATCATGAACAGGGCGTTCGACGCTGTCGCGGCACGAAGGTGTTCGTTAAGGGATTCATAGTAGTCTTCAAGCATAAGGAGGAATTTGCCGGCATCGTAGAATGCCCACGGGATGTTCATCCCGACCTCCGCCTGCTTGTGGCACCTGGCGATCGCATCGATGAGTACGGCTGAGATCAGCTTGATTATCGATGGATCGTTTTTTCTCAAAAGCTCGTACTCTATGAAATTACCCAGCACGTAGGAATTATCAGGTTGAGCGTCAAACGCCATCTTGTAGTATTTTCTGGCGCGCTCGTCATCTATGCCTTTCCATGTACCGGCAAGGGATGAAAGGGCGTCAACATCGGACGAATTATACTCGACAGCTTTCTGAAGCAATTGCTGTCCGCGCCTGTATCCCTCCGATTCTATCTCCTTTTTATATTTCTTCCCTAGTGCGATGCCCAGGTCGCGAATAATGGGCTCGTATGACGAATCTTCATATTTCGAGAGAATCTCTATTGCCTTATTCCAGTCGCCGATAAATATCGCGAGCTGCCCGATCCTGTGAGCGATAGTCGTGTTCATCGGGTCCTGCGCAAGTATTATCTCGTTCAATTTTATTTCGGCGCGGATCTCATCGTCACTGAGGTAAGTATCGTAGTTGGCGGTATATTCCAGCAGGTCACGGCGAATTCTGGAAAGTGTCGCATCGGCGCTTTCGAACAATGCCGCTACACCCGCGAGCTCACGCTTGTATACATCCGGAGTCTTGAATTTACCCTTGTACGCGTGCATATGGGAAAATACCGACCACGCATGCTCGAGGATGGTCCGCACCTGCACCTCTGCCCGCATCGGGCATTTCTTATCCGGAAGAACGGACTCGGGAATATCCAGAAGGTACCCTTTCTCGATCAGTTTATCGGGATCGATCATCACTATGTAATGAATCGAGCGATACCCGAATTCGTTGGCCTTCAGGCGGGCACCCGGATGTACCGTATTTTCCCAGTCGATTCTGAAGGTAGATTCAATGAAATTACAGACCGGCTCGAGCTGATCGGTCGTATGTACAATAACGCGCACCCCGACAAGGTCGGTGAACTGGCGGTTCGGATCGTGGAATTCATCTCTCTGTCGGATTATTTTTTCGGTGAAACTCTGAATCTTCTTGACGCGGGTCTGCACGATCGCAGACATCGCCATTTCCCCGATAGCCTGCTGGAAAAGCGCTTTCAGTAAAGAATCAAAGTCTATATAGCGGGGGCGATGCTCCGAAAATTCAGAAACCTGGGAGTTAACCCAGTTTATGTCCAGTTCGAGATTGGACAATTCTCACCTTATCCGGTTTTAATTGGCTAACTAATCTCCGACGTTTAATATGAATAAATCCTGCAGGTAGCTGCATAGATCATCCGTTTCAATTTCCGACAGGTCCGCCCAGACGTATTTATCGTGTTCTTCGCTTAGCTTAATCTCTTTAATTTCACTATCAGCGGCCATGATCACATGAATAACACGGAAATTATCCGTTTCATCTTCTACCGCACCGACAAATCCGTCAAGAATTATATCCAGACCTGTCTCCTCTTCTACCTCTCTTTTCAGTCCCTCTTCAAATCTCTCGCCGAACTCCACCTTGCCGCCTGGCAGGTCGTATTTTCCTGGATTCCACGTGCTGATAACCGATCTCCTCAATAGCAGCATTTTTCCTTCGGGATTGGTCAGAAGCACTTTTACCGATATTCCATAGGGTTTTTTGCCGTTTGGTCTGCTGTACATATAAAATTAACCTGTCGACCGAATATACCGTTGAGTGACATAAAGGTCAAATTGCCAGTCGCCCAGCTTACTTGATCAGGCCTTTCTGCATCAGCTCTTTTGTAAAATCGACATAAGCTTTATCCCTGTCCGCCATGAAGTCGATATATGGAATCCCGGCGGTTGCGAGAGTGGCGCCCATCTGCTTGAATTTGAGCAGCACAACCGGGGTGCCTATTTCCTGTGAAAAAGACATCTCTTTCAAAGACCATTCCGATTTCTTCCAGTCTTCCGACAGAATCGCCACAGTCAGTTTTGCCGCCTTGATAACATCTTCCAGCTCCACATTCAGGTTCGCCTGGTAGTTCCGGTAACTCTCCTGGTATTCCCAGTACGCTACCTGCTTCCTCTTGAGAAACTCCTTGATTTCGTTGACAACATCGGTGTCTTCCTGTGCGTAACTCAGGAAAAGGAAATTGTCGGCGAGATTTACGACCGCATCCTCTTCATCCGGCTTCGGACCCATCAGGATATCAACCAGATTCCCGAACGCGTTCTTGTAATCTTTTCTGAAGTCGAGGTTTTCCTTGAGGGTAGCAAGCTTCATCTCGGTGTGAAAGCTGATATCGTCGACGCTTATCTGGAGAATCGGGACACCGGTTCGGGCTGCCGCTGCCAGTTCCATTTTAACGGTTGGCGAATTGACCGAATTTCTCGTCCCGATAAATAATACATGGGACGCTTTTTTAATAGCCTCCGCCACACCGATCGCGTATTTGGATTCGGTATTTTTAGAGACACCTACCCAGACGGCAATTCCGGCTCGCTTTAAATCATTTCTTAATATTGTTGCAAGGCGATCATCTTCAGGCGCATTGCAAATTACCTGGTACTGTTTCACCCGGGTTCCTCAGCACTAAATTAATTAATACTTACGTTCAGACGGCAAATAATAATTTGAATGCGGTTATCAGTCAACCAGTGAAGTTAAAGATTGAAGGATTTATTATTCCGTTTTCAATCATTATTGCACTATCAAAATAAAAATCCCCTGTCGCCAGGGGATTTATAATCTGTCGCTTACATTAATAAAATCCTAATAATATCCGAATTTTGCGTACTCAAGTGTGCCCCCGTTATCTGCCCAGACGTGGATCTCGAGATTGACAATATCAACATCAAGCGCGATTGCGTCTCCCGCCAGTGGCGTATCGTACCGAGCAATCAGTCCGCCATCCTGATCGAAAATTGCGACCTGGTATGTTGAGTCCCCGTTATCTTCGAGTACGCAAAGGTAATTGCCGGTAGCGTCGCTGATATTCCCGTACGCGTTCAGGCAGCTGATATCGACCGGCGCTCCCATTAATTCGCCATCAATGGTCGTCATGTACAATGGGTTCGGTCCGTACTGTGAATTGGCAAAGACCTCAATCACAGGATCGTCCGGAGCTCCTTCAAGATAGTAATTTATCCTGTCGTACCCGGATGACAACCCTTGAGGTTCTGTATCAATCGCGAAACGGTATGCTTCCTGGTCTGATACCTCGCTGTTCACACTCCCGACGTAATCCACGGGGAAATATGTGTCGAACTCTGTAAGAAGCGCAAGGTCGTCATAGGGATGAAACACCTTGGATTCATAACCGTCGGGGGTCAGTTCGAAATCGTAGCCCCAGAATGACCACATCTCTGGTGTATCCCCGAATCCGTTATCAAAGTCCATGAACGGGCAATCCCACCAGAAGTTTGAAATCGATATGTACCCGGTATCGTCGCATATGAAATAAGTCGTCCGCGTTTCATAATCTCCAAGATCGTAGAAATTGGTGTCCGTACTCAGGGATGAAATGAATGTGTAACCGTTATTTCCCATCTCTATACGGTTCATCATTTCGGGTCCGCCGAGCGTATCGCCGTTCCACGTCAGGTCCAGTTGATATACCTGGGTCCCATCCGCTGAATAATCGAGTGGATATGAATACACCTGGTAATTGGCAGGGGTTCCATCCGACCAGTAATAAAAGACACCATCGAATCCGTTGGTATCGTCGCCCTGAACGCTGAAATCGAGATTTGCAAGGTCTGATGTAGGCTCCGGACCGGGAAGCGTTCCGGTGTCGATTAGAATTAATCCACCGGTCACTTCAAAAATCCCCGATGCCGTTCCAGGAATTCCGCCGCATCCGTTGGTAACCTGCAGGTCCCACATTCCCTTCGACGCGCCAGCAAGATTAAAATCGGCAGTCAGGTGAGTTGAATCCACGAACTGTACATCGGTGCCCACAATATCCGAGCTGCCGGATTTCTTTAACCTGGCATCCAGATTCGGACCGACTTCAAGTTCGGTAACTTCTATCATTACATTGTCGAGCATACTCCCCGACTGCGCGATATCAGGATCGACACTTACCACCTGTGTCTGGCAATCAGGATTGCCACTGACCGGAAGGTCAAATCTGAAGAACGTAGCAAGTGGATCATCTCCCGCGTTGTTGGGGATCTGGAGTTCATTTTTATAGTCATAACCGTCGAACTCACAAATAACCCAGAATTCGTTCCCTTCGGCTTTCGTGATATTGTCGGCGGGCGTATTGACCTGCCACGTGACCCAGTGAGTACCGCCGGGAACCGATGTTGTTACTTCGACAGGACCTGACAAGACAGTCGATCCAACAAGAATACGGGTCGGCTGAACTTCCCACGACCACGTGTGAATGTCCAGCACCAGATCGCCACCCTTGTTTCCATCATCCACATAATAAATTGTGCTTGAGTTATCTACCAAGCATGACATGGATTCGACCGCGTTATCCGGATGGTCGGCCGGATCGGTTCCCTTCCAGTTCGCGATTATGGCATACCCGAACTTGATCCCCGTGGGTTTGGTGAACCTTAAATAATAGTTACGGGTGTTTGTCGAGCCCGCTGAAAATACCCCGTTGGATCCCTCGTTGGCTTCAAGGAAATTCCAGAGATCCTGTTCGGGATCCAGCCCGTCCGCGAAATATTTATACGGATTGACCTCGGCTGTCAGGTTAGGTTTGTAACCCGGAGTAGCCAGGGCAGGATCCACATATCCGAACAGGCTCGGGACATCGAATTCCTTTGGATTGAACCACCGCGTGTATCCGTCGGGCATCCCGACAGGACCTGCGTACGGATCCACAAAAGCGCTCGATTCATAGTCGTACATATGAGCGTTCGATCCGCCGATTTCCTGGGTTAGCAGGTTCTGGTACACAATGGACTGATCCCCTGGAGCCATAAAGACCCCACGTACATCGTACCCGTTGTATTCGGTCAGTCCGGCAAACGGATGGGTTACACTCACGTCTATATCTATGTCGATATAATCCGTGGTGGGATCGATCCCGTTGATCTTGAACCCGAGATTACTTGGGGGATTGTTAATGAACTTCGTTACATTGGCTGTGAATTCAGTGTTCCTGTTTGACACAACCTCCACATCGCCTGTTTCGGCGTCAATGTAAACGTCGTAGTATCCCCATAAATTTGGCGCTGATAAGTCTACATTAGAAGCGCCTGTTATTTCCGGATCGCCTGGGGATACAGGATTATTGCCCGATCCGGAACAGTTGATTAGAATAACCGTACCGCAAAGCGTAACGGTGAGCAGAACTGCCCATCTATTCATGGAAAGCCTCCCTCGATGTCAGGATAAATTTTTATTACAGCTACTTTGAATCTTTAAAAACCCAGATCGTGTGTTTGTGTAATGCCCTGATGGTTATATTTTATCATAGAATTGCTTATCCTGAGTAATATTTTTTATAGTCAAAACAAGGATATAAAACAAAACCGGCTGTGAATCTCAGCCGGTTTTTCACTTGTAGGAGGCTATACACTTAGGAAAGGCATTTCTATGTAAATATGATCTGCGCGCCCGCCGACTTCTGGTAAAAATCGCCCACCGTTAATATATCGTCAACTCCGTCCCAGAGATCATCTTTCGTGTAATGGAACATGTCCATCGCGGCTCTGCACGCGTAGATCTCGCCGCCGGAATCATGGATCATCTCAAGCGATGGAATGAAATCCCTTTTCGGTTTCATGACATCCTGCGGTGAGTAAATCCCGAATGGAATAAAAAGGAAGCCTGGCTGGTAATAATGGGTCTTGTATTTATCGACAACAGTGATCTGCCATTCATCATGGCCCAGAGCCGCGTTGAGACGATTCGCCATAATTGTCCCAGCCGTTCCCCCACCAAGTATCACCAGTTTTCTCATTATCAAGCTCCTTTTTCCACAAAGTAATTTAAGCAAATAGCTGGATCATAGATCTTCCGCGCTCATGGCGATGTTCATTTCAGCGTACGTTTCTATCAATCCATCACGTATCATTTTACATGCTTCGATAAATTTCGGATTTGCACACCGGTAATAAACTTCCCGCCCTTCCTTACGCTGGCGTACCGCGCCACGGTCTTTCATGATTCGAAGATGCTGCGAAATATTGTAATCAGGCATTCCGATTTCAGTGGCGATAGCACCGACAGTTTTTTCACCATCGAAGAGGCACTTCATTATCATAAGGCGGCGTGGGTTGGCAAAGATGGAGCAGAAATCGGAATGCCTTCTAATTATTTCGGGAATTTTGGTATCCATGTCGGCGCTCATTTATCTGCGAATCTGAGCATATATTAAACCATACATACACACAAGTCAATATCTTAGCATGATTTTTGTGAAAATTTTAACTCAGCCCTTCGATACCATACCTGCCCTTTATCTGTTATAATTCAACTCAATTTCCAACCTAAAACCTGATTTTATGGCGCTCAGCGAGGTTTGTTACTTTGAAAATTGCGGTTGTGTATAACAGAAGCAGCAAGGCTGTGATTAATCTGTTTGGAATTCCAAACCGCGAAAAATACGGCGTAAAAACCATTAATCTCATCCTCGACGCCCTTAAAAAAGGCGGACATCAGGTTAAATCCTTCGAGGGCGACAAGGACCTTGTGGACAATCTCGAAGAATTCATGCCACGGGTTCTAAAAGGCGAACGTCCGGGTCTGGTTTTCAACCTCTCCTACGGCATCCAGGGAGCGGCAAGATACACTCACGTGCCAGGTATCCTGGAAATGGTCGGAATCCCGTACCTGGGATCAAATCCACTCGCTCATTCCATTGCTCTCGACAAGGTCCTGACAAAAATGGTCTTCAAACAGCATGGGATCCCTACCCCGGATTTCATGGTTGTGGATTCACGCGATTTCAAACTTGGCAAAATGAAATTTCCCCTTATCGTCAAGCCGCGAATGGAATCCACGTCCATGGGACTGAAAGTCTGCCACGACGAAGATGAACTGCGGGAAGCTGTAGGTGTGATTGTAGATAATTTCGATAAGTTCGTACTGGTCGAGGCGTACATTAAGGGGCGCGAAATCAATGTCGCTGTCGTTGGCAATGACCCTCCCGAATCGCTCCCGGTACTCGAGTTGAAATTCGGCAGAAAAGGGCAGGATATTTACACATACGAAGATAAACTGGGGCAATCGGGAAGAACTGTCGGACAGGACTGCCCGGCAAAAATTCCGAAGAAAACCGAAAAACTTGCCAAGGAACTTGCGGTCAGAGCCTTCAACGCGATCGGCTGTTACGACATGGCTCGAGTTGACATGAGAATCGATAAGAATGGCTTTATTTATCTTCTCGAGATCAACTCTCTGCCCAGCCTCGGCGTCCGCTCGTCATACATCAAAGCTTCAGAAGCAGCGGGCTACGATTACGACGCGGCTATCAACCGTCTCGCCGATTCCGCCTATAAAAGGTATTTTGGTGTTCCCGAATCCCCGGCAGTAATCAAGAGTGCTTCTTCGATGCCGGATAAAATTTTCGCCTATCTGACCGGCCGCAGGGACAGAATAGAAAAAACTCTGGAAGAATTCGTCGGGTGGTCCAGCAGATCAGACGATCCTGTTGGGATCCGGCACTTCATCGATAACATCGATAAGCGATTCGAGGAACTTGGATTGACCCCGGAACCGGACCTCACAAATGGAAGCTCCGCGTGGACATGGACAAATAACGGTATTGAAGGCTCCACACTTTTCCTTGGGCATTTAGATATCTCCCTGAAATCGGCAATCCCGTCGCAGAATTTCAAAAAAGCCCCTGATAAATTGTTCGGTGAAGGGATAGGCACTTCGAGAGCGCCGCTCGCAATGATACTCTGGGCTTTCCGGGCACTCAAAGCGCATAAAGTGCTTAAAAAGATTCCTGTAGCCGTCACAATTTACTCCGACGAGGGCAAGGAATGCAGGTATTCGAACCAGGTCATCTCTGCATCCACAGGACGATCATCACGGGTCTTCGGCTTACGTCCTGGAAATCCCGGCAATAAAGTGATTACAAGAAGACGTGGACAACGAAAATTCCACCTGACCGTCGAAGGCAAACCCATGCGTCCGGGGCAGGGAGACCTCAAGTCTGACCTCATGAAATGGGTATGCATGAAAATTGACAAGATCTCCTCCCTGTCATCGAGAAAGGACCGGGTCAGCGTTTCCGGTTTGGAAATCAGTACCCAAGCATATCCTATGCTTCTTCCCAACCATGCTGTAGCGACAATTCTCGTCACTTACCCGAACACCAGAAAACTGGCACAGATCGAATCTGAAATTAAATCTATACTGGATGAGGATGGCGTTTCATATTTTCTCGACATGATCTCCGACCGCCCTCCTTTGAATGAAAGAAAAATTAACAGTGCACTTTACAGGGAATTGAAGAGTGTGGCCGATAAGTGGGAAATTGAAC
Source organism: bacterium (assembly GCA_036397475.1). Taxonomy (GTDB): domain Bacteria; phylum JAJVIF01; class JAJVIF01; order JAPKYR01; family JAPKYR01; genus DASWIV01. The sequence continues at coordinate 3,556 of DASWIV010000177.1, read as the reverse complement.
TCGATACCGATTCCTCGTTAATTCCGGCCCCATCCGGACTGGTTCCGGCTTCGACACCGGTAATCTGCGGCACGGGTCCCATCGCGACAAACGTTTATACTCCGTACGAAGGTGTCGACAGGTTCAGTGTTATGCAGAGGACCCTGCTTCTTGCGCAATACCTGCTCGAATTCGGCAGCAAAAACTAAATGACCATGAAAATCGAAAACATTGAAGTGCTAGATGCCGAACTCATCGAGCGCGGTGAAAAGGAGCTGAGGAATGTACAGCGATACGCTGTCTCGAAAAAGGGCATGGTATCAACCCAGCATTATCGGGCGACCGAGGCGGGAGTCGAGATGCTCGAACAGGGAGGGAACGCTGTCGACGCGGCAGTCGCGGCAGCGTTTGCACTCGGAGTATGTGAACCCGCCTCGAGTGGATTGGGCGGGCAGACCATGATGCTTCTCCACCTTGAGGAGAAGCGCCAGAAGATAGCGCTCGATGGTTCGTCACGAGCGCCAAACAGGGTAAGGACAGAAAAACTTGTTAAGAAACGGCAGCGACAGCGCGGATACTCGGCAACCACCGTCCCGAGCACACCGGCGGTTCTGGATTACGTTTTGAAAACATACGGGACCATGCCACTGAGTGAGGTTTTAAAGCCTGCGATCCGCCTGGCAGAAGATGGATTTGTTGTCAGTGAACTTTTTCATCTTCTGTCAAAAAGAGAACATAAACGGCTGAGACGCTACAACAGTGGGGACGTTTTCCTCACGCCGGGCAGGCAGCCTTACAAGCCGCTTTCGGTCCTCAACCAACCGGCGCTGGCGAATACATTGAAAATCCTGGCGAAAAAAGGCACCCATGATTTCTACCTGGGATCCATCGCAGCGAAGATAGATGAGGACATGGAGAAAAATGGGGGATACCTGAGGAGAGACGATCTGGCGCATATCCCTGATCCTGTCGAGAGGAAACCTCTCAGCGGAAAATTCAAAAGCATGCGGATAATGACCATGCCGCCTCCGGGAGCCGGACGTACGCTGATCGAAATCCTTAACATCCTGGAAAATTTTACAGAAAAAGAGCTCAACCTGGAAAAGAAAAGAGGGTTGCTGAGATTAATTGAAGCGACACGCCAATCTCAGATCGACAGAAAAGACAGGCCATACGATCCGAGTTTATACTCACAGGTTGAAGAAAAATTGATGATCCGTATGGAATACGCCGAGAATGTCGCAAAACGGATCCGTAAAAGCATGAAAAAGAAGCCGGAATTACATGGCGATACAACTCACCTCTCGGTCATGGATAAATTCGGGAACGCGGTAGCGCTAACTCAATCAATAGAAAAAGTTTTCGGGTCGTTCGCCATGACTCCTGAACTTGGATTCCTGTATAACAATTATCTCGACGCTTACGAATTCATGGATATCAGCCATCCATACTACCTGAGGCCAAACGGAGTGCCATGGGCCAGTGTCGCACCAACCATAATCTACCGGGGGAAAAATCCATATATCGCGATCGGATCGCCGGGAAGCCTGAGGATCGCTCCGGCAATCGCCCAGGTGTTACTCAGGCTTATGTACACTTCCCCGTTTGAAGCCATTGAAGCGCCAAGGGTCCATTGCACCTACAACGGGAAAGTATCCCTTGAAGCGAGCCGCATGCGCAGCGATATTCCCGGATATCTGGAGAAAAGAGGATTCACTATCGACCGCAGGGACGCTTACTCATTCTATCTTGGTTGTGTCCAGATGGTGTTAAGAGAAAAAAATAAGTTTATCGGGGTCGCCGATCCGCGACGTGACGGATCAGCAGGGGGGCCATAGTAATGAAGCTGCCTTTACTCATATCCGTTCCACATGCCGGAGTTGAAATTCCGGACGAAGTGAAGGATATCTGCATTTTAAGCAGGAAGAACATTGTAGAGGATGGCGATGTCGGGGCATCGGAAATTTACGACTTCGGTGATAATTTCGAGCATTATTTCATTACTAAAATCGCGAGGGCAATTGTCGATTTGAATCGCGCCGAGGATGACTTCCGGAAAGACGGGATAATTAAAACGCACACTTGCTGGGATATGCCGGTGTACAGCAAATTCCCGTCAGCCACCCTGATAAATAAATTGATAGAGACCTGCTGGCGACCCTACCACATGAATCTAACGGCTAATGCGAATAAAAATGCAATTCTCGGGATCGACTGCCACACGATGGCGTCGATCGGACCACCTGTCGGTCCCGACCACGGAAATCCGCGTCCATGGATATGCCTGAGCAATGGCGACGGCGAGACATGCCCGGATGATTGGATGGAAAGATTACGCCTGTGTTTTGAGAAAGAGTTCGGCCCAAGAAATGTCGCGGTGAATGATCCGTTCAAGGGCGGGTACATAACCCGGACACACGGGAAAGAAATGCCATGGGTGCAGCTGGAAGTATCGCGCGGAAATTTTTTCCCTAACCATCAGAAACGAGAGAGGATTTTATCCGCGCTTAATTCCTGGTGCGCTCAATTCCCGTGATAAATTTTCCAATTACATTTATTTACCATTAAAATTCCCTTCTATGTCAAAGCTTACAGGATGGATCGTACTTTTGATCGTCGCCGCGATGTGGGGCAGCGCGTATGTGTGTACCCGTATCCTGCTAACATACCTTGACTCATTCGACCTACTGGTTTACCGGTTTCTGCCATCGTCGGTCATTGCAATGATAGTTGCGTTAACTGTGTATAGAAAAAAATCCATTCCATTAATAAAAAGATTCTGGTGGCTGTTCACGCTCATGGCAATTTTTTACCTGTACGGGCACCAGTTTTTTCAAATCCTGGGACAGACAGTTATCCCGTCAGCTCCGGCAGGACTGATCATCGGCACATATCCGATCTTCACCGTAATTTTAGCGTCAATTTTCCTCCACGAAAAATTGACAGTCCCGAAAATATCCGGAATGTCCCTCTCGTTTATCGCGACAGGCTACCTGATGTTCAAGGGAGCCTCGGGAGAAGCTGTGTCGCAGGGAATTTCAACACATGACTGGTTCAAGTACGGTGTGATCATTCTGATCTCGCCGATAATGGCTGCCATCCTGACGATACTGGTCAAGCCTTATGTGTCTAACGGCGAAAAACCGGGAGTTCAAATCGATCCGGCAGTACTCACAATGCTGTACATGGCGCCATGCCTGTTCCTGCTCATCCCACTTCTTCCATCTACAATCCCACTGACCGGGATAACCACAGACCTGCAATTCTGGCTCACACTGTTCGTGATAATCGCGTTCGTGACATTCGCCGCGTATCTTGGCTGGCTCTGGGTACTGAAATATTTCGACGCCGGCATGGTCGCGATCTCGACCTACATAGTCCCCCTGTTCGGGATATTTTATTCCTGGATAATTCTGAAGGAGCCGATCGGTATCGCGACAATCCTCGGAGGTGCAGGGATTATCGCCGGGGTAATAATCGCGTCCTGGAAAAGTAAATGATTTTTTAGATAACCTGAATTAATTTACCGCCAGGTGCCACCCGATAATAATTTCTAGCTTCCCGGAGCGCCTGACTC
>DASWIV010000176.1:0-19041 GCA_036397475.1 bacterium | reverse complement strand
TATGTGTATTTTGCGTCGGTCCCCGATCCCGAAACGACCTCCGTGTAGAACGGATACTTTGCAGCCGGGTTGTCCCCGCAAAATTCAAACGTCCCTCCCCACTTCGTGTCGTTAACCTGCGTCAATACCGGGACAGCGCCTATCCAGCCAGGAGGGGCAGCCATATTCACATCGGTTACGTCGTTCTGGTGGTCGAATACATTGAGCGTAAAGTCCATCGGAGGCGAATCCACAAAAATCTGCGAATTGAATGTAAAGCTGCCGATACTCCACGCGTCCTGCGTATTTCCCGGGAATGAGACATCCACCGCGTAATCTATAGCAAGCAGTTTGGGACCAGTGATCGGCGCCGGAAGGTGTATCTGAAAATCCTGGTAGTAATATACCGGATTATCCGGGTCGCCGGGAGGAAATTCGTTGTCCGTCTCTTCGGTCGCGTACGCCCGGAAGCCGTTCGGGTTTTCATATACAAGCTTTCCTGCGTACGGGGTCAGGGCGTCAGGATTCATCAGGTACGTCTCTTCGTTAGTGACGATAATCCCTCTTACATCATATCCTGACAGTTTTGTCGGATTCTTCAGGCCGACCCTGAATTTCATCCACGCAATATCCGGATCCTTATCCAGTATTTCAAGAGTCAGGCAGTTTGGGCAGTTTGGAGGAAGCAGGAAGCTCGTGACATCGAACCTGATCTCTGCTGTATGTTTCGGCTCGACATAGGCATCGAATTCCGGAGTCACATAAATCGTGTAAAGTCCCCATAACGCACGGGGACCATCATCTCCAATAATCTGGTTGGCGGTGTATTGCGGTCCCGAGTTAATTCCGGACTGCTGAATATCAGGGGATTGTGGAAGTACCGGGGTATCTCCACTGCCTGAACAGCCGGTCACAAGAAAAATCAGGAGCGCTGTAAACGCTAATTTAACGGGTTCGAGACGTGGGTGCAGCATCCTGTGCTACTCCTTCTGCAAGGGATTTATACTATCTAGTATACCTTAATAATGCCGAAATTATGATGTCAGATGAAGTTGAATCAGCGTAAATAATAAGTAAGTTGAAATTGTTAGTTAGTACAGATCGTAAAGGAAAGATCGGGTCACCATCTCTTTCCCCATCGGCACTGCCTCAGCGCGACGATCTGGGTATCAACTTTCCTGTCCGGAAATTCGGCGCTCTCCCACAGCCCTTCCACGTTCAGTCCCATCTGCAGATTCCTTAAGCATATAAACACTCCCTCCATATGCGAGCTCTCTATCATGCAGTCCATGTACCATCCCATCAGGTGCATGTCCTTTTCCCTGCTCACAATTTCCCCCGTCGTATCGGATAACTCACTCGTGATTTTGAAATCCTCTGTATGCGTCCACGCCATCGACGCCAGCGTTACAAAATTCGCGACATCGAATCCGGCGATCTCATACTGCCCGAACTGATCGAGAAGATACCTGCATCCTTTTTTGAGCTTCGGATTTTCATGCTCATCGTCCCTTGCTATCAATCGAATTATCTCGCCGGTCAGCCAGGTGCGGGTCGATAATTCACCCGGCACATCGTAGCGGTGCGTCTCGAATTCTTTCAACTCGGGATTCTCGTCCCAGAAAAATTCATCGGACTGCGCTCCCAGCAGAAAATTTTTCGTCCGCTGGAATACAGGCGTCTTGAACAGATCGACCTCGATCATCAACTTAAGCATTCTCGCGGACTCACAGATAGATACGGGATTGCCTTTTTGCAGGCGATAAAAAAAGCCTCCGTCCGGAGACTCCCTCTCCTCTAAATATTTTACAGCGTCGTCGATATCCCTGTACTTCTCGAACAGGACCTTTATCCTGTAGCGGTCGAACTCGTCGCCTTCCTCCATCACGTATTTCAGGGCATAGGTGACATCAATCTTTTCCGATGCTTCGAATTCAGCCATTAACCGTCCCAGTCCAATCCGATCTCGCCAATTACCGACTCAACCGCGTCGACAATTTCCCCGCTTCCGACAAGCTCACCGCATTTAATGACATCGGGGTACAGCACCCTGTCATCTTCAAGCCTGGTCACATACTTGCGAATTACATCGTACGCTGCCTTGCATCCCGCGCCGGGTTTCTGGGGAGTTCTGAAATCCATCGCCTGTGCGGCACACATCATTTCGATTCCCAGAATGTTGTGCATATTTTTTATGACTTCATTGAATTTGCGAATCGATGTCGGTCCCATGCTCACATGGTCTTCCTGGTCTGCCGATACCGAGATCGAATCCGCACTGCCCGGATGGCAGAACACCTTATTCTCACTTACAAGGCTTGCTGCGGTGTACTGCGCCACCATTAATCCCGAATTCAGGCCTTTTCCTTCAACAAGAAAATCGGGAAGACCTGAGAGTGCGGGATTCAATAACCTGTTTGTATGTCGCTCCGACAGATCTCCAAGCTCGGCAATGGCAATGGTCAGATAATCGATCGCAAGTCCGATTCCCTGTCCGTGGAAATTCCCTCCCGCGAGATACGCGTGGTCGTTTATAAAGAACAGGGGATTATCCGCTCCCGGTGAATTAAGTTCTCTCTCTATCCAGTCTTTCGCGAAATGCCAGACATCTATCGCCGGACCCTGAACCTGAGGGGTGCACCTCATTGAATACCCGTCCTGCACCTTGCCGGACTTATCCGCCATGATCTCCGAATCGGCAAAAATGTTTCTCAGATTTCTTGCGACCGCATTCTGGCCTGGATGGGGTCTTGCACCGTGAAGCCTCGCATCGTACGCCGCCGCCACTCCCTTGAGTGCATCGATAGCCATTGCGGCCGCGATTATCGCGTTTTTAATTATCTTTCTTGCTTCGACAAGCTGCAAGCACGATTCGCCGGTCATCATCTGCGAGCCGTTGATTAGTCCCAGGCCTTCCTTGTACGTGAGTTGCAGCGGTTCAAGTCCGGCTTTTTTAAGCGCTTCGCCACCGGGCATTTTTTCTCCTTCGTAATACGCCTCACCTTCCCCAAGACAGACTTCCGCCAACTGCGACAATGGACTCAAATCGCCCGACGTTCCCACTGAGCCCTTCTGGTTGACAACCGGCACGACTCCGCGGTTGAACATTTCTGTGTAAAAATCCAGGGTACTCTCCCTTACTCCCGAATGTCCTCCGGATAACACGTTCGCCCTCGCGACCATTGCCGCCTTCACTACTTCCTGCGGGAAGAGCGGTCCGCATCCGGCGGCATGCGAGTAGATTATCCGCCTTTGAAGTTCGCTCCCCATTTCAGGATCTATTCTTATGCGTGCGAATTCGCCGATTCCGGTGGTGACCCCATAGATAGCGATATCTTCCGCAATAAGCTCGTTGAGAAGTCTCTCGCAGGCTGCGACCCGCTTGCGGGCGCTTTCCGAAATGGATAACTTTCCACCTTCCCTGGCGATCGACGCTACCTTATCTATAGTCAGGCTATGACCATCGAGTACGATGTCCATTCGATGAAACTCTCCTGTTCAAAATTTACTCCTCCTGGCTGGTGGACGGTCGTATTCTACCAGCCTGTATTGCGCGGTACAATCTTATTTCAACCGTTTATTTTCTGAACCAATCATAAAAAAATCCGGATGTTTGCCCGGATATTAATTATTCATAATCGCTTATTTCTTCCAGGTTAATCCAAGGAGCGCGCCGATAATCGCTACTAACCACCACCTGCTGGTCAACGGGCATGTTCCCGAGGTGCACTTCAGAAAATACGCATATCCGCCCCCAAGTACAGCCCCGATAACCATGCCAATCCAGTTTAAAGTCCCCGTGATATTTAAGATATTATTCAGCAACGAAAACCTCCGGCTCAATGATTACATCCGCTTTGACGCTGTAAGCCATGAAACAGAGGTCGTGGGCACGGTGCGCGTACTGCTTCGCGGTTTCGATATCGGCTTCGGACTTTACTCCGATCTTCGGCTTGACGGTAATCTTGGTAAACCGGTAATTTGTCCCGTCGTGCTCAAGGATACCGTCGGCAACGGCCTCATAAGAAACCACTTCCAGGTGCTTCCTCTCGGCGTAGCCTACAAATGTGGACAATAAACATCCTGTAACACTCGCGAGCATCAGGTCCTCGGGCGTCCAGTTCCCTTCCTCGCCACGGAAAACCTTCGGCGGGGAACAGGAGATCTCATCGCACGTCGAAACCCGCGCTATCCAGTTCCTGTCTCCTGTCCATTCAAGGCTGGTGTTGAACGTATGTGCCTTGTATTTTTTATCAGTTGCCTGGTCAGCCATTATTCACTCCAGTTGTTGTAGTATAAAATAAAAAATATATTTCATGTGAGTTATAAAACCCCGGGATTCCGCCCGGGGTAAAGTAAATTCCGATTTTTGTAAACTGCGGACTTTTTTATTCCGCTGTTTCGAACGCGTCCTTATATGCAGGATCGTAGATCACCGATCCGCCATCGTACGACGTTCCGTAATGTGAATCCTTTACGATTACTGTCGAGTAGTTCGAGATCAGTCCCTGGTACTCGGCACTGACGGATGTCGATCCTACAGGTCCGGTCGCGCGGAACAATCCGAAGAACTGCCCCCACGCATTCGAGTTGTCGGCGTCGATTATAAATCCCGGATCGTCATCCGATACCCGCCAGTCGACAAGATTCGTGATCAGCTGGGTATTGCCGAACGTGAAATGCGCGGTCGCTTCAAACTGAACCGTGTCGCCTTCGGGAACCTGTACAAAGGTCGGCTCGATGGTTATTTCTTCAAGATCATTCGTTGGAGGACCTTCCGATCCCGGGATCGGTGGTCCATCTACCGTGATCTTATACTGCCCCGATGTGACACCCTTGTACGATGCTGTTATCGTGGCGGTTCCCCCTCCAACTGCTCTAAGGATTCCCTTGCCGATTATCTCTATGACATCGGTATTGTCCGATGACCAGTTTGCGAGCCCGGTGATGTTATAGGTCGCGGTGCCGACATATATACCGGTAGCTCCAAGCAGGTGTACCTGCCCAGGTCTCAGGGTAGGTGGGACGTTGAATACATTTATGCTCTTCAGGCCTCCCTGGGGTTCAGGGCTGGCGGGAGTGTCTCCCTGACACCCGCTGTAGCTTAAAGAAAATAGAAGAGATAAAACTGTTATTAAAATCGTCAGTCTTACTGGAATTGCACGCATTTAACGCTCTCCGAATTTGATGGGGAAACTTACCGTTACCTTATAAGGCCCGGTTTAATGCATGGTACACTGCGAAATGGACAGTGTCAAGGAGACTTAAAAATACCTCTTTTAATCCGTCTTTGAGCCTGCAGGCAAACGAATGGGCACCGGATTTCCCGCTGCCCATTGCTTTCGGTAATTAACAGGAAGATTCAGGAACTAGCCGCCGTCCCCGCTAAAATACCTGCACCTTGGTTAACATGTACTTCACGAAATAACTGAATGCCGACCAGATCGACGTAACATCTACCCCCCACGGATCCTTTGGCCCGCCAAGGGTGCTTTCAGGTCCCTGTTGCTTCGGACCGCCGGCTCCGGGTGAATTACCCCACGGGCCTCCCGCGTCCGTACCAGTCCCGCTATTCCCCGGATCGGAAACCAGGTCCTGGCTTTCAAAACTAAGGTGATCCCCGGGCGCTACGAAATCAGCAGCTTTCGCCGCGCTTACAAGGCAGGTAAAAAAGGCAAAGACGAAAATTCCTGCCGCTATCATGCTGTATGTCATCTCGCTGCCAAATCTTCTGAACATTTTCTAACCTCCGAGTTCACGACATCACAGGCAATAAAAAAGCCATCCGGCTTCCGCGGAAGGCTGTACGCTTACTCCACGGAATGGCATGCACTGCCCATGACCTGTTTTTGGTCATAAATTCCTGGAGTCAAGCCATAGTGACTTATAGTATTCTACCACATGGTATTGGCTGCGTCAAGATGCCTACGTCACCCGTGCCGGGATCCCGTCGAATCCCCTCATCCCGAGTACATTCATGTAGACCTCGATAGTCTTGTCCGCCGCGTCGTCCCAGCTGAATAATTCCGCCCTCGATCGTCCGCGTACCCGGCATTCTTCCCTGATATTTTCATCCACGAGCATTCTCTCCATCGACCCCATCAACGCTTCGATTTTTCCCTCCTGGACATAGCACGGAGCGTCCCCGCCGATTTCCTTCAGCACACGAATATCGCTTGCTATCACCGGAGCGCCCGCTGCCATAGCTTCCAGAAGCGGAAGTCCGAATCCCTCGTGCGACGACGGGAATAAAAATGCCGTGCAGATCGAATACAGTGTCGCGACATCCCTGTCCTGAAGATATCCTGTGAAAATGATCCGGTCTTCAAGTCCGTAATCATTCGCTTTCTCGATCATCCGTTCCCTGTACTCACTCGACGATCCCACCAGCACAAGCTGAACTTCTTCGTGGTCTTTTGCCAGGATTGAAAATGCATCAATCGCAAGCTCGACATTTTTCCTTCGCTCGAAACTGCCGACCATCATGAAAAATCGCTCGAAAATTCCATACCTGTCCTTTACCGACGCTATGTTCTCTACGGCAGGCACATTAAAAAACGACTGGTCTATTCCATGATGCACAACTGTGATCTTCTCAGGCTTGATGTTGAGATATTCGACCAGGTCGTTCTTAGTGCAGTCGCTCACCGCGATAATGTGGTCGGCGCTCCTGTACGATTGCGGTATCCAGTACGAAAAATACCATCTCGACCCTGGAGGCATCATGTCAGGATGCTTGAGAATGATGAGATCGTGAGCAGTGACCACCCTCGGGATCGACGTCAGCCTTGGGACACCGAAACATGGAAGATGAATCAGGTCAGATTTCGCCGCTTTGGCTTTGGACGGCAGGTTGAACATTTCCCAGAGGATTCTTTCGCCGGTTGCACTGAAAGGCTTCCGGTCTTTAGGCCATAAAAGTTCGAGCGAGATCAATTCCCGCTTCTTTTCAAGAGCCCTCGCAATTCCGCGCGCGTACATTCCAAGCCCGGTCTGTACGGTTCCTGTGAGCGATTGCGCGTCGAATCCTATCTGTGGAATTTCAATCAATGGTCCTCGGCGCAATTTTAATCAGTTTAAGCCTCCGTAGCAAAGGTAATCTCAATATCGACCCTGCAACATTCTGCCCCAATCTCAATTATCCCACATTCAATCGAGATCGAAGGCCTCAGGGTCACCTGCTTTCTCCAATCTCACCTACAGGTATCCATCCGTTGCAATACCATACACGATCGGAAATCCGCCGTTACTCCCAATGAATTAGCTTCCTTCAGCTATGAAATTTCCGCCGGGACCAACCGAATAAATTTAGAAAATATCGTTCGGCGTGTCATTGATATTAAAGAAAATATAGCCATCAGATACATACGGACGAGTCCAGGGTACAGGGCCGTACGGGAATGAATCGGACAATGACATATTGTTCGGATTTGAAATCCATCGTCCTCAAATCCGGGACCGCTGTTCCACCACTTGCGGATTCTTCCGGGATCATTCGAAGTGGGGCGGGCCTGAATCACAGGCGATCGGGCACGGCATAAATGATGAAATTCATCGCCGGGGATTGCTGGTAGGCAAGTTTTATACTTACACTTTTCCCTGGAGAAGCCAATCTCCTACTTTGGATGTATCACAGGATCCTGGGCACGTGCGTAAGCAAGTAGCTCGACAACACTTAATTCGTTTGTGAGGCTCATAGGCCCAGGTGTCAACCTGGCGCTAATCTGAACGTTCACTGAATAATGCATTCGCTCCCCGGTACACCGCACCATTAGCGCCAATCTTACGAATAGGCTCATGTGCCAATAGGTTACTTGTCACAACAAAAGCTGGACGATAAACCATGGCGCGCCACAACCCCCCTACATATATATTGCAGGAGGGGACTCTTGGGTCGCCCATATGTACGCTCAATCGTTCGGATGCCAGTTGGGATACTGATCGTAGGCTGCATTGAATGTCAATTGCGTGAATTCATCCGTTGCGAGATCATAGACCCCTATTTCATCGAATTCAGGCTGCGATCCCATCCTTCTCCAGACTATTAACTGCTCGTCGTTTACTCCGAAGGATCCTGAGAATTCATTCTGCCCGGCAGGTGGATACGTCAGTTGTTCCTGTTCCGACCCATCGGGATTTATCGAATAGATCCTGAATACTCCGGAGGGAGATTCCTGGGCGAAGCATATTTTTGTTCCATCGGAATTGAAATCGGGTGACGATTCCCATCCGTTTGTATTAGAAAGGTCCACTTCGCCGGTTCCACCAATATTGCATGTCCATAGATCACGTGGACCACCTCCCGGGCCCGGACCCTCGAACGCAATCAGGTCGTTATTGGGACTGATGTCCGGGGCCGCAACTACACCGACGGTATCGAAGAATGTTACCTGCTGCTGGTCCATGCCATCCGGACGGATTTTCCATAATTTAGTCGATCCACCGCCGACACCATCGTACGACCAGTAGAATATCCACTCGGCGTCCGGTGTCCATATCGGATCGAAATTCCATCCATCAAAAGTAATCTGCTCCTGGTTCCCCCCGTCCTCATCCATAAGCCAGATATTCGCAGCATCGTAGCCGCCCCGACGCCAGACAATTCTGGTGCCATCCGGGCTCCAGTGCGGTTCCCAGTCATGTCCGGGAGAATATGTAAGTCGCGTCTGATTCGTGCCATCTCCCTGCATCCTGTAAATTTCAAAGTCGCCATCCACATTACTGACCCACGCGATTTTGCCCGGACCTTCCGGCGGAATAACCGGTCCCTTATCTTTAATATTTACCACAGCCATGAAATACGCGGACAGCGGCGAATCGGGATAATCGAAATTCTGTCCCCCATTGATCTGGGGGATGTAGGTTGTAGGGTTTTCACTCTCGACAGATCCAAATAAAATTTTCTCACCGGATGAATTTAAATCCAGGTCGCTCAAGGTGACTTTTAAAACAGTTTCTATTCCCACTGTTGTTACAACTTCCGCTGCCGGGAATACATTGATGAGGCTTGAAAGTACAGGACCCTCAATCCAGATGGCGGAAATTTCCTCCATCGCTCCTGATACATTTTCCGTCCCCTGCCAGTCATATACCGAAATATTCAGGATCAACTCACCGCCGGAGTATGCCGAATTTTCATAGAATGCGGTCGAACCCGCATCCGCAACACTAACCATGAAAGCCTCGGCACTGTTAGCGGAAAGCGAAAATGCGTCGGGTGGAAAATCGGGTGCATAAGATCCATCAGGTTCTTCCCAGCAGGCACTGACCGCGTACTGGAAATCAAATACATTCTGTCCGCCACTCTGCCTGAATTGAATATCGTAGCGGCGGGTATTGCTCCCCTTGGAAGATGTGAAAATTCCGCGTGTACCTGTGTCGATATCATAGACAATAGAATCCGGGTCGAGAGAATCGGCGAACTGCTTGTACGGATTGACCGTGGCGGTTGGCAGATTTGGCGGGCCGAGTTTCCCCGACGTAAATCCGAAGATGGAATTAAACGATGTAAATTCGTCCGGATTCCACCAGCGGGTGTATCCATCGGCGTTTTCGAGAACCGTATCGCCGTCTGACGCGTAAAGAACAGTTGGATCGTGATCGCTGAGTACTGATCCATTTGACATGAGAATTCCCCTGACATCGAACCCGTTGTACTTGTTGTTCCCGGGAAACGGATGCTGGGCCGTGACATTTACCTCGAAGTATCCATTGAGAGGATCGCTTCCGGGAAGTATCTGGATCGTCAGAAGATTAGTCGGCGCTAATGGCGGCTGGAGAAACTGGGTGACATTCGCCGTAAAATCTGCTCCGCGAATCGGGACAATTTCCGCGGTCATATCTTCGGCATTGATCGTTACATCCCATATTCCCCATAGCATGGTGTTCGAACGATGAGTTTGATTCAAACCGGACGTCTGGCTCAAGGTCGGCGATATAACCGAAGAGCTCGAACAGCCGAATGAAAAAATAGCCAGTATGATCAGTAACACTACATTTGAAACTCGCATCGCGACCTCCGGATTGAACCTTCACGGGAAATATGCGTTCAAATTATAACATTGGAATGCTGAATTCCCATTTAATGCCATCTAAAATGAGTTAAAATTAACGCTGATTTTTTTTTAAGGCAGTAATGCCATTTACTTGATTGAAAAAAAAATTTTCAGGAGCTAGACATGAAAGGCATGACGCAATCCGGGAGATTTTAATACGGCGTATTCCTGGGGAGGAGGCTGGAACGATTCCGCCGCGTCGATAGGGCTGGATCAGTGGGGAAATCTATACGTTTCAGGAAATTACAGCGGCATGGCGGGAGACGACGGTCCGGATTTCGAACCCGGTCCAGGCGTAACAAGAACTGGCGAGTACGGCAGGAATAACGACGGTTACCTGCTGAAGCTCAAAAACGATTTAACCTGGCAGGAATAAAATTGCGATTTAACCGGAGGAAATGATGCAACAGAAAATTTTAATGGCCATTGTTACATCGATTATTGCAGCCTGTGTATCCTGTTCAAATTTTTCAGAAAGAAATACCGCGGATATATACACCGCTTCTGCGGATCCCGGCGGCAACCTGGTTGTTTATGGGCATTTCAATACGAGCCTGGATTTCGACCCGTCTGAAGGGGAAATGGTGTTAGAGTCGATTGAGGAATATGATAATTTCCTCGCACTGTACGACAGCGATAATACCCTTCAATGGGTTTATACATGGGCAGGTTATGGGCGGGTTCGAAGTGGCGGCGATGCGTCTGAGTACGTGAAAAATATCATCATGGATGGCGCTGGTGGAATTTATCTCGGCGGATATTTTAACGGCATAAGGGACCTCGATTTCACGGATGAAGAAGATATTCACGAATCTGAAAAACTTGGAATTACCGACGCGTACTCGAACTACGGAGCGTTTATTTCCAAATACAATGCAGACGGTTCTTTCGAATGGGCAGGATCGTGGGCAAACCCTTATGGCGCAGATGTGAACGCGACATATGTTGCAGGCAATGGCGATCTTTTTGTGATAGGAGAATATGAAGGCGAGATGGATTTTGACCCCGGCCCCGGACAGAAAATATTCTCCCCGACCCATACCGGCAAATTCTGGGAAGGAGGCGAGGACTTTTACGTCAGCCGATTCAATCCTGATGGAACCCTGGTCTCGACCTTCACCTGGGCTTACGACCAGGGTGTTTTCACGCCGCAATTCTGCTTTGTCGATCCGGATGACCACTTTCACTTCATCGGATCCGCCACTGAAGCACTGGACATTGATCCTGGCGCTGGAGAATTTATCATCGATCCGACGTCCGGCGATCCTATATTCATGTGCGAGATAGATGACGAGGGAGAATTGATCCACGCAAACTCAATTATTCCATCGCAGACAGAATTATTTCTGAACAATGCCGCCATGGATTCCAGCGGAGATATCTATCTCGGGTTTTCTAAGAGAAAAACTCCTGCCTCAAAGGGCAAAACATCGTACCGCCAGGAGCGAAATGCGTACGGAATTGTGATTCTTAAAATCGACAATACGGGAAGCAATCTATGGTCGGTTGAATGGGGCGGAGATTTGCTCGGGGAAGGCGCATGGATAACCGGGATATCTTTCGACGAAGATGAAAATTTAATTGTCCACGGTTATTTCAAAGGTACGGTCGACTTCGATCCATCCGGTGAAACAAATGAGCTGACAGCGCCATCCGATGGACAAAATTACACTGCCAGATTAAATCCCGATGGCGAATTCATTGATGTGGAGGTCTCTGAATATAAACAGTATTACTGGGGTTCGTCCATGAATACTTCAAAGATCTCAGGAACGATGACATATGATGTCCTGGATGAAGTCCGGACAATCAGACAATCCAACTCCTTGAGTGGCCCGTTTGTAATTTAATTGACACGAATGAACTGGACCGCGTCGGCGACAACATATCCGTTAACGCCTTCATTAAGAATTTCAACAATTGCAGGTTCTGATTCTGAAAATGTATAAGTCCCAAGGCTGACTGACATTCCCTGTATCGGCGGACGCAGTTTCTCATTAACAAGTACCTCGGAGACTCCATCAACGTGGTGAATTCTGATCGGTACATTTTCCGCCCGATTATTGTGCGATGTATAGAAGAACCTGATCTCGTAAGTGCCTGATGAAAGACGCTTGATATATTCAAGAGATTTTCCTTCGCGGGTGTTGTCGTCATGAATATATCCGTCGCCGATCCATGGAAGTACCGTTGTGCTTTCGATCCATTCACCGTGGCGAACCGCGGAAATATTGTCGACCACATGGCCTTCCAGATCGAACATGCTGATAGATGTTCCCAGTAGCTGATCCTGAGATATCAGGTATGTTTTCAGAATGGGATAGAAGAGGTCCTGGACAGAAACATCTGTATCTATTGATATTACCGCTGCCGCTCCGGCCGACTGTCCGAGGATCATGTATACGGGTTCCATCCGTATGGAACCATAGGCAATATGCGATGCGGACACGCATACAGGCACAAGAAGATTTTCGACATTTCCCATTGGAGGAATGATGGAACGATAAGCTATCGGGTAGGGTGGGAATCCGCCGATATAGATATTCCCCTCATTCCTCACATGCCCATTTTCATCGACAAACCTCGACGCGTTGTGAGTATCCATAGCATAGGAGCCGAGCCCTGCAGAATCGGTCAAGGTGTGGTCGCCGGTGATATCGTGCTCTGTCATTATGTAGTCACTGAGCATTCGCCGCGCGACACGGACATAAATCTGGAAAGGCCAGTTGTTGTTTCCGGTGAATTCATCCGACGCGAGCCCCCATTCAGAAAGTTTCTGTCGGACATTTTCAGGGACACGCGGATTGGAGAATAGTGTCCACATCAGGCCTCTCTGGTAATTTTCATGCTCCTCAATTATTCGCTCGCGGGTAGCGTAATCAGCATCCGGATAATCCCAGTTCCGGCCTATGTTATCGGTACTGAATGCGTTGTTGTTGTTAACATCCGCTTTCATTTCAGCGAAAGTCCCGAAATGAAGCGGTACATCAGTGTAGCCTGCGTCAAAATATCTCAGCAGAATTTCATAATTCAGGGGGTTATAATTTTCGGGCTCTGTCCATTCGACACGGTTATCAGGATTATTCGTCATGCACATGCGGAAGTTGTACGCCTGAATTCCCGCATCGCCATCACCGGGAGCGGGGGTCGGTCTGTTTGTAATTCCAGGTAACAGTCCGCTATCCGGGTCACCGGGTATCAGGTACGGATCGACCGGATACTGAAAATTATGCTGGGGAGAGGTGCCGTCCTGAAATCCGTTATATGTTTCACCATAGGTATCATTAGATTCACGTACCGCAAAGTATGGCACTCCCGCCAGCGCCATCAGGTCGCCTTCGTAAGTTGCGTCGATAAACATCTGTCCGGAAATTTCCATGCCGGATTCCATCACTATCGTTTCTATCCGTCCGCCATTCAACCGTACACCATTATCGAGATCGAGCCGTTCGCCGAAAACCACCGGAATGCCGTAATCTGATATGTAGTCGTTATATACCTGTTCAGCGTAGTGAGGCGCGAAGTACCACTGTGCTGTATCGTCCGAATTTCCAGGATAATAGAGGTCGTAGACTCTCTGATAAAACTCGAGTGACAAACCCCCGATAGCCGATTTATTGCCGTGGTCGGTACGCCCTAATCCCCCCGACGACATCCCGCCAAGATGCTGTCCGGGCTCGATGAGTATGACGGAATTCCCCATTTTGGCAACCTGCACTGCCGCGATCACGCCAGCCGATGTGCCCCCGTAGATAACTACCCGGTAATTCCCTTCATTTTCGGATCTTGCCGGAGATGTGGATAAAAATCCGGCAGAAACAAGCAGAAAAATGTGGATCAGGATCCTGTGATATTTTGTCATGGGCGAAATTATATCAGGTCTAAATAAATCGATAAATTGTTGCGGACTGGCTATGGCATTTTCCCGGAATCATATATGATAACCAGCGATGCACGACTTCTCGTTTTTCCAGGATCTTGTAATAGTCTTCGGCTTTGCGCTGGTCGTGGTGCTGATATTTTCGCGCCTGGGTATCTCGTCCCTGATTGGGTCCTCCTTACCGGAGTTCTTCTCGGCCCCAGCGGATTGCATTTGATTAACGATGTCGAAACCGGCGAGGCTCTGTCCGAAGCGAAGGTTACGAGATGCTTCGCTTACCTGATGATATTTCAAATCCTGTCCATGGAATCAAGAAAATGCTGGGTGATACAGACCTGGGCGTTTACACAATTCCCGGAGGTTGCAGTATTGCAGGAGAGACTATCGCTAATTCAAATTTCCGGGAAGAAACAGGAGCCTTGATCCTGGCTGTACAAAGGGGTGAAAAGACTATTCCTAATCCACCATCGGATTGGAAGTTCGAGTGCGGCGATGTTGTCCTTTTACTGGGATCATCCAAAGCACTGACAACGGCTGGCAAAAAACTCGCTAGCCTGGATGTTGACGAAGAATAAATTACCCGTACGGTAAAATCCCCAGTGACTTCCTGACATCGTCCGTATCCCAGTACACGCGCCACTCTGCGACCTTATCTCCATCTATTTTAGCAGTCCAGATAGCTTTCCCCTGCATTGTGTTTTTATCGGGAATTTCACCTTCGACCGAGAGAACTTCTTTCCCGAAATCTGAAAGGGTGCCATCGGACTGTCCGGAAATGATCACCAGATCGCCGCGTACTGACAACTCATCTATTTTTATGGTGTAGTCCGGAAACAGCTTATAGTAGCCGATCCAGCCGTTATGCATCTGTTCCCTGCCTGTGAAGATTTCATTCTCGGTATCGATGAAGGTGTGCTCGTCGGTCATCAATGCCGCGATATCGTCAGGCGACTGCCTGTTGATCGCCTCGATAAATTGAAGAGCGGTTTGTTTTGCGATATTCTCATCCATCTCAATCGGCTATTATATGTTACGATTAGTCCAATAACAGCATGACATCTGTCGCTAATGAAATAAAAAAACTATCGATCATTATCCCCTGCTACAACGAGGTCGATAATATCGTCGATGTCCTCGAGAAGGTACTGGAAGTTGATGTCGGGTTGGAGAAGGAAATTATCGTTGTCGACGACGGCTCGTCGGACGGCACCATGAAAGTCCTCGAGGAAATCAAGGAAGAAAAGGGCGATTCCAACATTCTGAAGGTGCATTTTTCCATGCTGAATTCGGGAAAGGGATTCGCAATACGTATAGGGCTCAAGTACGCGACCGGGGATATAATCATAATCCAGGACGCCGACCTGGAATACGACCCGTACGATTATCCGAAACTGCTGCAGCCGATCATTGAAGGGAAAGCGGATGTTGTCTACGGGTCCAGGTTCATGGGGAAACCCCGTCCGGAGGGAATGGCGTTCGCGAATTACCTGGCGAACAAGATACTCGCCTGGACCGCGACACTTTTGTATGGCAAATATCTCACCGACGAAGCCACATGTTACAAGGCATTTCGCAAAGATGTCATAGGCTCAATCAAGCTCGAATGCCAGAGATTCGAATTCTGCCCGGAAGTCACCAGCAAGGTTCTCAAGAAAAAGTATAAATTGATCGAAGTCCCGATAAGCTACACCGGGCGCACGACCCTGGAAGGCAAAAAAATAACGTGGTGGGACGGCTTCGAAGCCATCTGGACTCTTTTAAAATACCGATTTAAACGGTAATATCTCCACGCATGAATTTGCACAAATAAATGGGAGACGCACAAACATGAGAAAATTACTCATACTCGCCGTTATGGCTGTCATGCTCACCGGGCTTAACGGCTGCGTGTTCGGCGGTGGACAAGCCGATGGAAATCTTATTGGGACAGTGATCCGTGAAGGTTCAAACGAGATCATACCCCATCCGGTCCTGATCATCGGGCGGGTACTCAAGAACCCCACAGTTCCGGACCAGCAGATTGTTGGGGACGCCGAGGGCAAGTTTGAGATAACTCTTAACGGCGGAAATTACAATGTCCAGATAGGCACGAATATCAACGGACCGTTCTACACGTGGCCGAACCCGGTAACTGTCACGGAATACCAGACCACTATCGCGTTGTTCCAGCTTCCCGCTGGGTTCTAAAATCCAATTTAATTCACCTGTTGTTATGGAAATGAGCCAGGACCAAAGCTCCGATACTGTCATTATTAAAGGAAGTCCGCTTCCGCAACCGAAAACATCCTACGATGGCCCGAAACTTCCGTCGCTGTCGGCGTTCATGCCAGCATATAACGAGGAAGCGAATATCCGGTGGGTCGCCGAGGACGCTCTCGCGAAGCTGAAGCTGGTAACAGATGATCTTGAATTAATAATCGTTAACGATGGAAGCGCGGACGATACCGGAAAAATTATCGACCAGCTAGAAAAAGAATATCCCGAAATAATCGCAAAGCACCATGAGCAGAATAAGGGCTACGGCGGGGCATTGAAAACCGGGTTTTCATCGTGCGGGAAAGAGTACATTTTTTACACCGATGGGGACGGCCAGTTCGACTCGGCGGAAATATCCACTCTCATTCCGATGCTTGAAAAAGGCGATGTTGTGTCGGCATACCGGGTAAACAGGAAAGACCCGTGGAATCGCATACTGAACGCGTGGCTGTATAACACATTTCTTCTGATTTGCTTTCGCCTGAACGTAAAGGATGTCGACTGCGCTTTCAAATTGTACAAGGCGAAATTTTTCGACGGGATCCAGTTGAGGAGCGACGGGGCGCTGATCGACGCGGAGGTATTGATCAAGCTGAAAAAGGCAGGAGCGAAGATAGTGCAGTGTCCTGTAAATCATTATCCGAGGATTGTAGGGGAACAGACAGGCAGCAAACTCAAGGTCATCCTCAAGACGGCAAAAGAGATCCGGGAAAACTGGCGCGATCTGGTATGAACTTATCACTTTCGTGGTATACTTTAGGTAGTATAATGGTAGCAATTTAATAAAATACCAGATTAATAAATCTTGCGTAAAACAGCTTCGAAAGCTACCTGAAAAAATTCGCAATAAATTTTGGCAAAAAATAGAAGTTTTGATTGGATCATTTCCAGATTGTCCGGGAAATTTACATGTAGAAAAAATCAAATCCACACAATTTCTTTTTAGCATGAAGGTAACAATCAAGTACAGAGCAGTTTTTGGGGTAGCAGAAAATTCGATCGCCGTAATGGAAATTATCAGTCATAATGAATCCGATAAAAAATATTAGGAAGATGAAAAAATGACTATAGCTGAAAAACAGAAAAAGAAATCATCCCAAAAACAGGTATCAATCCGCCTTGATGATAATATACAACGCGAATTCAAGAAGAAATTATCAACGGACAATTTATCGCAACAGGAATTTTTAAATTTCATTATTCAGCAATATCTTGCGGACAATATTTCAGTATCCAAGTCACTTGATATTCGCTTTCATCCTTCAGACTTGGAATACCTGAAAACTATCGCCGGCGATGGCTATGAAGCCGATTCTCTGGAAGAATTGAGAGATATGGTTGAAGGACGCAAACCCCTGCGAAAAATCAAACGTAAAAAATGAATCCCAACCTCACACCCTCATCAATCCGCAGACAACTCCTGTCTTTTTCAACTCCTGAAAACAAAAAAACGCTAGAACGCTTCTTCAAAGAGGAAGTCGATATGATGGGTGTCAAAAGTCCGGACATCAAAAAAGTCTCAAGAGAGGCTATAAAGTGGTGCAAGCAAAATGGAGGATATTCTGCTGCGCTGAAACTTGCTGTTCCCCTATGGAAAAAAGGGCAGCATGAGGAAGGCGTTGTGGCAATCAGCCTGCTCCTCGCCTTCACCGACCAGTTCGACAACTCTACCTGGAAACTTGCCGATGAATGGATCGACGATATTACAAACTGGGCTCACTGCGACTACCTGTGCTCCGATTTGATTTCAATTCTGATCGACGACTATCCATCCCGAAGAAAACAAATCCTCAAATGGACAAAATCGAAAAATCGATGGCGACGTCGTGCCGCGGCTGTCAGCTACGTCCGCCATGGCAGAACAGGCAATTATCTTCCCGACATCTGGAAAGTCGCCACACCACTGATGCCTGATGAGGACGATATGGTCCGCAAAGGCGTCGGATGGCTCCTCCGTGAAACCGCACGCACTCAGCCTGAAAAAGTCGTCGAATTCTGTAAGAACCACGAACATCACGCGAACAGGCTGATATTACGAACAGCATCCGAAACTATGAACGAAAAATGGAGAAAAATACTCCTCGGCAAATAACTCCGTACAGGATCAATGTTTATAGCAAAACTAATAAATAAATTGAATCATCCCTGTAGTATCACGCAATCCGTTTAATACAGCTATAATATCCCGCGCATGAAATACCAGCCAAAACTCAAAGACCTCTCCGACCGAACAATCGTCTACGCTCTCGGAATATACATTAACCCGGGAATGCGCTACCTCCTCATCGAATACCTCAAACGCGCATCGAAAAAATACAAGGCTGTCCACGTGATGTTCTGTTACTGGTGGCCCGGTGTCGAAGCCGAACCATTCGTCAAAATGGTCAACGACCTCAACATAGACAACCTCCGCGCGTGGGAATTTTCCATCATGGCGTCGCCCGCGTTCGGACGCAAAATGGGCTGGGCCGGAGCATCGTGGTACAAGAGCCTTACGAGCACTTTCGACGAGATCCGCATAATGAAAAATTTCCTCGTGAAAATTGATGCCGATCTCATCCACATAATATTGACCGAGTACCAGGCTAGTTTCGCCTTTGCTCGAGCCGCCGGACAGGCAGGAGTCGATTGCCGCCTTCTTTCATTCACCGGAGTTTCACCCGTCCCCGCTCAATTCAGAAAATTGATCAACCGCATTACCGATAAATACCTGACCGGTGTACTCCTCGCTAGCGAAGCGGACAAGGATGGCGCGATCGACCAGTTTCCCACCACAAAAAAATCCATCGTCCACGGATGGGGTCTGGCACCGGATCTTTTCAATATGCAGACGGCCAATCCCGGCAAGTTCCGTGCTGAAATTGGTATCGA
>DASWIV010000175.1:0-6397 GCA_036397475.1 bacterium | reverse complement strand
TATCGAGCCAGCCCTTTTTATATACCCATTCATGGGTGTCCGGCCACATCCCGAATTTTTCCCCGTCGTCGCCGTACGTGATCGACGCACCGTCCGGAAGTTCAAGCGCCCTGTTTTCGATGTGCTTAACGACCTTCTCGGCTTCCGCGAAAGGTATCAGGTAGCGGAGTTTTTCATCTATCGGGAATACGGAAACGCCATTTCCATCGGCTTCGGTTCTGTAATAACCCCACAGTTTGTGTTCATCGGGCGATGGCAGCGCCGATCTGAACTGAGAATCGTCGAGAAGCGTAAATTCCATTCCTGATTTAGACAATCTCGACGCCAGCTCCGGTTCCCATACGCGTTCGGTTGTCCAGCTGCCTGCGGGAGCCACCCCGAATTTTTCCCCGATGAATTTTTTCATCAGGTCAAACTGAAGCTTCAGATTACGCTCTGTAAAAATCGGCTGGATGGGCTCCCACATTCCTCCGCCAACTATCTCGAGGCGGCCATCGGCTATCTCACCTTTCAGGATCTCAAAATATTCAGGCTCGTTTTCATCGATCCATTCCATCAGGCAGCCCGACGTATGCAGCGCCCATTTAATTTTCGGGTGCTTCCTGACAATGTCCAGGAAAGGCTTGTACGAGACCTCGTACGCCTTCCGGAAGACGTCGGGGATATTCCCCAGCGGCTGGTGGTTGTGTATTACGAATATCAGATTCAGCATTTTTTATCCTGAAAAATCAGGGCACGGCATTATAAGCCATTTGCATGGATTATCAATCAAATTCCCGTTGAAATCAAAATTCAATTTTGTGGCTGATGGCGATTAATTCGCGTTCAATCCGATTGCGATGGGGATTGAGGAATACCTGCAGAACGGTTAATATATGCATTGAAACTCTACGGACACATTCCTCGGAGGAAAATATAATGAGTAACCGGATCATAACCGCTTTCGTAGCAGCGTGTGCCGTCATATGCATGCTCTCATGCTCAGGCGGAATGTCGCCAGTCGCGGGTGATATCACCAATTCTCAACAGGAGCGTCTGGCATCCTCAAATTCGCACCTGTGGGGATATTACCGTGTCGCCATTGATACCGTGTCGGGGATAGTTGACATCATTCCGGTTCGTAGAGCGGATTTTGCGGCGAATGTAACGGTGTTCCTCCAGCCTCCGCTGGGAAATTCCGGCAACCTTCAGATCTCGATCCCGTCCATTGGGGATTTTCAGACTACCGGCATACTCGATGTCGATGTGACATTGATTCATCCCTTTGCGGGTCTCGATCAGTATACCGGGTTCGATGTAGCCGGCGCGTTGATCGGGCATGGCGACACCTACGGCAGTCATGATCCAGGCGTTTTCTACGCAAAGTCGCCGGACAATGTCCGGCTTTTAAATCCCGACGGTTATACCCGCTGGTACAATCCGACCGAATTCACTTCGCCAAACCTCCTGGGATTTGTGGAAGGAGCGCTTGGCACAAAGGGACAGAATTTTTCCGGGACCATCAACGGATACAAATATTTCTGCGACGGCCTTCAACCTGAAGACGATCTTTCCTTGTTCCTGCAGGATGAAGGGAACCTCTCAAATCGCGGTAAATTCGAGCCCGGATCGAATTCGCGGCGTTACAGAATTCAGTTTCCGATGCAATCAGGATCTCCGGTCGTTGAATTCCAGTACGCTGTCATCGCCAACTGGGAGCAGCCGGATGTTAATCCACCAACCAGTATCCCTGGAGATTTTCCGATTAACGCAAATAAAGCGGAACCATTTCACCTGTCGGTACTGGATACCGGCAGCGACGCGTGGTACGACCCCGACACAGGTTCCGGCGGCGGCTCTCTCAATCTCCGGGCTGAATTGTGGGACTGGCAGTCGCCTTATAATCCAAGCGGTGTCCTTGGCGAAATTTCCGCAATAATGCTGGAGTCAGACGATTTCATAATTCCACCGGAATATGAAGCCCTCACGCCTGAATTCCTGTCGCCATTTACAATCCCGGGAACGTCGGTATCCAGTGTCGCGAGTCTGGAAATCGATGTCGAGCCTCTGAAATTCGGCAAGGCTACATTATTAATAACGGTTGAAAGCAATGATCCGAATTCGTATGACCAGGGATTTGGTGTCCCTGTACCAGACGCTGCGCTCGCGAGTTATTTTTTCGCTACATTCGACATACCGGTTTCCAATCCATGTATTCCTCCTGTCGTAGCGCTTTCAGCACCATCGACAGGTTCCGCCGGCGCGGATATCGAGTTTGATGCATCAGGGACTTCCGGAACGGACCCGATAACGTATGAATGGGACTGGGAGGGCGACGGAATTTACGATGAATCGGGAACCGATCCGATCGTCACTCACCAGTTCTCTCCCGGCGACTGGGAAGTCGGACTGAAAGTTTCGAATGACTGTGGCGACGATATTCTTTCACCGATGCATGCGATAATAATAGATTGCCCTTCGGAAGTCCATTCCACAGTTCTTGGAACCATCTCGTGCACGGGAAATTTCACGAACATCAGGCAGGATGCGACCGCGTTCCTTCCGGATGGACGACTTCTCCTTAAAAGCGGCGCGAATATTGTCGCTTATGAGGTCGACACTCCCGGCACAGTACTGGGAGAGATCATTGTTTCCAGTATGGCCAATGGCTACGCACAGTGGTGCTATCTCGCGAATCTTGACTACGACGAGGTAAACGAACGCCTTATTTATTCAACTGTCCCTAATACGGTCGAGAGAATTACGGTCTATGAAGATGACGGAACATACCTGACCGAATTCGACCTTCCCAATTCAGGCGGAGTGATCGCGGGAATCGACACCGATGGCAACGGCGGGATCTGGGCGCTTTACCACACTCCCGGCGGATCAACCGGCACAAACACTCTCTATCATTATGAATGGAATGGCACATCGGGAACGTACGATTATGTAAGCGCCGATACACTCGATTGTACTTTTGTCGTCGGTGGAGCCCGTGGACTTTATGATATAGCAGTTATTCCGTCAGTCGAACGGCTGTACATTCTCCATAATGAAAATTACCCGTACCAGGGCGCAATTTACACGGTCGATATCGGAGTTTCACCCCCGGTACGTATCGACGCTCTCACAGTCACGCATATTTTCGATGAGAGTAATGATCATGCAGCGAGTATTTCCGATTTCAACAAGTGGGAAGGCGGAACTCTGGAAGTCGACCATGGTAACGGATCCGCTGAATCGTGCAGGCTGGTCGCTACACTGAGTTTTCAGAGTAACGGAAACGGTATCGGGATTAAAAAATTCGATGCGGACCTGAACGAGATGGATTATTACCGTGTAGCGGGAACCAGGTATCACAACGGATCGTTCCGTCCTGGAACGGAGGCAAATGATCCCTTGTTCGCGCTGGTCGGATGGGATGTGGGTTCCGCAAATCTTGTGGTTTATGAAGCGCCGTCGGACTGGTAAAGATTTTTAAAGTACTGTCCAGCCTTCGGTAATTTTTGATTTTGTAGGGTTGATCCTGTCAGGAAGTTTTCCTGCGGGTATTAATACGTAGTCCGATTCTTTCTTCAGCCTGTTGACCGTATTGATCACCCTCGCCGACTGTATCGGCTTCGCGATAACTTCCTTCGCTCCCGCGATTGTCGCAGATACCAGGACTGTCTCTTCATTCCCCGACGACAGCGCTATCACGATCAAATCGGGCTGAACTTCCTTCATCCTGCTGATAAGCACGTGGGAATCGATATCTTTTACGTCAAGGTCCACAAACGCGAATTCCGGCTTATGCTTTTCGACAAGTGTCAGTCCCTCGAGACCGCTGTCGGTGATTCCCTGTATGCGAAGCCCCATATGGGGGAACAGGAGCGTCAGCGAACGTCCGACATTCGGTGTCGCGCTGACTGCAATGGCAGCAGGCCAGTCCGGGGATGTCGCGGCTTTCGCGTCGTCCAGCGACTTCGCCACTGATGAAATATTTTTATACGACCCGGGAATTCTCTGAATATTTTCGATCCGGTCGTAGAGCGCGCGGATTTCATCCTCACGGCTGGCGAGGAGGTCGAGGCAGGCTCCTAAAATTTCAAGCATATCTGATTGAGAAAGGTCTTTCATTCAGCATCGTTCCTTGCATCGTCCGGTGGACGAGGTTTCGTATTAATGTCGTTTAATGAGGTTTAAAGTGGAACAGGGAGGCTACCCATGCGTAAAGGGTGGGAGTAGCCCGGGAACCCGTCGGGGAAAAATCGCGACGCTTGAATGTAAGATGCAAAGGGTTCCGGGATGCCTGTGCGGGATATTTTTTGAAGCATGGGCTACAACACTGGACGGCATCCCGGGCTACGTACTATTCCAGGTCGAAGCTTACCTTCAGTATCCACTCGATACCCGGATCGTAGCCGGTAATCCTGCTGATAATTTCCCCATTCCTGTCTATAAGGACATTGTAAGGAATCTGAGCATGAGGATAGAGCGATTCTATCCTGCCCGCAGTGTCATGGAGGACGGGAAATGTCAGCCCCAGCCGGTCTCTGGCTGAATTTACAGCCGTTTCCGAATCCTCCGGCTCGCTGCTTACCGCGATTATCTCCATCTGGTATTTGTTTGCTTCGTAGAAACGCTCAAGAACAGGAAGTTCTTCCATGCATGGCTGACAGAATGTTCCCCAGAAATTGAGGAGAACGGGTTTATCACCTTTATACTCCGAGAGGGTAACGACTTCCCCGTCCATCGAAGTGAAGGTAAAATCAGGTGCCTGGTTGCCGGTTGAAACGGGTTCCGGCTCCGGTTTGCTGATACTGTCCGGCGTGGCTCCTTTAACTTCGGGACCGGTTTCGATGCCGTTGAAATAAATTATTGCCCCGGCAACAGCCAGGACGGAGATTAAGACCAGAGCATTAGAGAACCGATACATTCATTACTTCCCCGGGTAAAACCCTCGATACCACAGTTTTCGTACCCATGTGCTTGACCGGGAACGACCTGTTGCCTGTAAATTTTACAGTCCGTTGGATAATTACGCAAAACAGATGTGAAAATTGATCCTGATTACCAACCCGGGTAATCCGAACCTAACCTGTTCCTAGTGTGATCCGGATATCCTCGATCACGTCGTTGTTGTACCCACTTGCCATTTTTATGACCGTGCCGTTGCTGTCGATGTACACAGTAAACGGGATCATAGTGTGTGGAAACAATTCTGCGATCGATCCGTCGTGGTCGTGCAATACCTTGAATGGAAGAACTTCGCCGGTAACAACCGACCTGATATTTTCAATGTTTCTCAAGCGCTCGCTTGTTATGGCGATAATTTCCACGCTGTCATGGTTCTCCTTGTAAAAATCTCTCAGTGCCGGAAGCTCGGACCGGCACTGTGAGTCCGCGGTCTCCCAGAAATAAAGGACGAGTGACTTTTCACCCCTGTATTCCGACAGGCGCACCTCGTCGCCGTCGATCGTGAAGTAAGTGAAGTCGGGAGCGGGCTGGCCTTCCGATGCCTTGAGTGCATCTGCAGGTATGGTAGGGCGCAGGTCCGCCGCGCTTGAAGTATGCATTTCGGGATTTCCGCGGATCATCGCGTAGCCGATTAGTATAACGGCCATGATAGCGAGAAATGCTCCAAGTTTCTGGCTCATCTAAGGCTCCTCGTCAGATTGTATTTAAGCTATTTTTAACCCTGTCGGCGGTAAATTTCCCGGTGGATACAAAACATCACATATGAAATTGTGTGTTATATAAACATATTCTACTACCATATTTGAGTTCCTCAAAATTTTTTCTCGACTTTTTTTCGGAAGTGTTAAGGTATAATGAAAAAATGGACCAAAGCCCTGAATTAAAGCCTGTCGATCCGCGCGAGAAAGAATTTCCCAAAAAGTCTCTATGGGAAAAGCTGGGAAAATACGCGAAGCTGATCGGGCGTCCGGTTGTCGAGATGGTACTCAGGCTGTACTACGCGTACCAGGAGAAAACAACCCCACTCTGGGCGAAAAGCATAATCAATGGGGCGCTTTTGTATTTCATCTTTCCGCTCGACGTGATTGTCGATTTTATTCCGGGAGTCGGATACACGGACGACCTCGGTGTGCTTGCGATGGCACTCGGCGCGATAGCGGTACACATCACTCCAGAGATCAAAAAGAAGGCAAAGGCGACAGCGGATAAATGGTTCGGGGAAGAAGCGGCTGATTCAACGCCTATAGAAACTTCAGATTGAAAAGCTTGGGGTGCCGCGACCTGCCCCCCGGAAATAATGAAGTCGCTGATTACCTTGATCAAACAGGTGCCGATACAGGCATTGGTCCTGTCGATGCATTCATTGGAGCGTGCATGAATTCTGATCTTAAGAGAGCGGAGGAAATCGCCGCAAATAATCACGGCCTCCGAGATTCTCTGACTGATGACGATAAAA
>DASWIV010000174.1:0-16659 GCA_036397475.1 bacterium | reverse complement strand
TGCCCTTTATGGTGCCGTTTTCATCGCCGTACATCCGGATAGCGTCGTCAGCCATTTTTTCGAACATGGCTGGATCGTTCGGAATCCCGACACTGTCCATGTAATGTAATTCACCGATATCCTCAAGCCAGTATTCCAGGGCTTCAATAGCCCTTTCTGCGGCTTCAAATGGATGATGCGACTCCAGATCGAGGCCAAATACCTTCTCGCCGAGCTGGATAATTTTATCCGGATTTTCCCTCGACACATATCTCAGCCACCTTGGCCAGATCAGAGCAAGGCCGCGCCCATGGGAAATATCGTAATGTCCGCTGAGTGGATGTTCGAGGCTATGGATCGGGAAATATCCTCCACGGGGCCGGTTAATAAAGCCGGTCAGTGCCACTGCGCCGAGATAACTAAGCTGGTATCGCGCGTCAGCATCGGCTGGGTCTTCTCTGATCGCCTCCATCGCGATCCTTACTTCAAGGATAAAACTCTCAGTCATCCTGTCTGAAAATGTCGCGGACGGATCTCCATTAAAATATCCCTCGACCACATGGACACACATGTCTATCGCGCCGTCACTCGTGTATTCCATTGGAACACTCATGGCGAGTTCAGGATCGATAATGCTGACCTTCGGGTAGAGACAAGGAGCGCCGAACGGGTATTTTTCGCGGGTATTTTCGTTCGTTACCACTCCGCCCATATTGCCTTCGCTGCCGGTTGCGGCCAGGGTGCTGACCAGGACTATCGGCAGCGCTTTCTCAGGGCTGGAATATCCGTCTTCCCATTTAGCTATATGCTTCCAGATATTGTCGGGATCGTAGAATCCGAATGCGATCGCCTTGGCGGCATCCATGACCGAGCCGCCGCCGAGTCCAATTACCATATCGCATTTTTCTTCTATGGCTTTTTTCGCGGCAGCAGTAACAGTCCCGAGCCGTGGATTAGGCTCGATGCCTTCAAAAATTACAGGATCGATACCTGCGTCATGCAGGTATTCAACCGCCATATCAAGCAGTCCGGTCGTTTTCGCGTGTGACCTGCCGATGACCAGAAGCGGCTTTTTTCCGTGGGGAGACGCAAGTTTTCCAAGTCTCTCGAATTCACCACTGCCAAAAACCATGTGAACAGTGTTGTCTAGTTCGAATTTATCCACCGGTACCTCCAATGTAATTCAATTAATGGATGGGTTCAGGGATTTTATCATAAACGGGGTG
Source organism: bacterium (assembly GCA_036397475.1). Classification (GTDB taxonomy): domain Bacteria; phylum JAJVIF01; class JAJVIF01; order JAPKYR01; family JAPKYR01; genus DASWIV01. The sequence continues at coordinate 15,454 of DASWIV010000174.1, read as the reverse complement.
AAGTAGTCCCGCGAATGTTGCCCGCCGCAGCGATTCAGGATTGGTTATGTCATGTTTTTGACCGCAAAATAAAACCTGCCATGTACTAATTCGCATTAAATCCTATCTAATCCTCTAAACATCCTTCCCCCGATACTATATTCGAGGCACATTTCTGTCTCGGGGTTTATTTATGGTTACCCTTTCCAAACTTAATGGCTCTCCGGTTGTCGTGAACGCCGAATTAATAGAAACATGCGAAGCGACACCCGACACTATCATCACGCTTACCAACGGCAAGAAGATTCTCGTGCAGGAATCGACCGATGAAGTGGTAAGGAAGATAGTGGCGTACCGGAGAGAGACTCTTAAAAATATAATTTATTTTCGCGAGGAGGATGAGCGGTAATGGACCTGGCAACCGTCCTCGGATTTGTTATCGGAACGGGATTGATACTATATGGAATGAGTTCCGGGGGAAGCCTGGCGCTATTTGTGAATGTCCCGTCCCTGGCTATTGTAATCGGCGGAGGATTATCTGCGGTCATGGTGTGTTTTCCGATGAGCCAGGTTATTTCCACCATCAAGGTACTGAAAACTGCGTTCATGCCGGCCAACAGCCAGTCTGTCGATATCATCGCTACAATAGTTTCCTTTGCGGAAAAAGCCCGTAGAGAAGGCTTGTTAACTCTTGAGGAAGACGCTGCGCAGCTCGATAACCAATTTTTACAGAAAGCGATACAACTGGTGGTCGACGGTACCGATCCTGAGCTGGTAAGGGATATACTCGAAATCGAGCTTTCGTTCCTGGAGGACCGCCATAAGCTGGGGAAAGACCTTTTCGAACAACTCGGTGTGTTCTTCCCGGCATTCGGAATGATAGGAACCCTGATCGGACTGATCGCCATGCTTGCCAGGCTCGACGACCCGTCATCGATCGGCGCTGGTATGGCGGTTGCCTTGATCACGACGTTCTACGGCGCGGTGCTGGCGAATTTTGTCGCCCTGCCTATCGCCAAGAAACTCGGAGTAAGGTCACAGGAAGAAGTATTAATGCGGCAGGTGATTGTCGAGGGCGTCCTTTCAATTCAGAATGGCGAGAATCCCAGGATAGTCCAGGAAAAGCTCCGGGCATTCTTCCCGCCGAAAGCCCGTCCTGCCAATAAGGATGATAAAGACGAAGATTAACGACGATGGCGAAGGTTACCAAAAAGAAAGAAGGAGGAACACTGGGAGCGCCGCTTTGGATGATCACCTACGGTGACATGATGACGCTGCTTTTGTGTTTCTTTATCCTGCTCTTCAGTTTCTCAACACTGGATATTGTCAAGTTCAGGGATGTAATCATTGAATTACAGGGGGCATTGGGCGTGCTTTCCGGTGGCCCGATGGTGCTTAACCTTGGCGATATTCCCGCGAAACAGATAACTCAGAATTACTCATCCAGTGTTTCGAGCATGAACCAGATCCAGGAGGCTGTGGAGGAAAAGGTCGAGAAAGCGAACATGGAAGACAAGATCGAGACGGTGATCAACGAGCGCGGCCTCATGATCCGATTCACTGATACAGCACTGTTCGATCTTGGCAAATCCGAATTAAAACCCGACATTATGCCTATCCTCGCCCTGATCAGTGAGGAAATAGCCGAGATTGGGAACCCGGTTCGCGTGGAAGGCCATACTGATCCTACACCGATCAATACCCCGGAATTTCCTTCTAACTGGGAACTCAGTGTAGCAAGAGCCACCGCTGTGGTTCACTGGCTCATAGAGGAAGGCGGGGTCCAGCCCGACAGGCTGCAGGCGGCAGGATACGCATTTTACAATCCCGTCGTACCAAACAATACGGCAGAAAACCGGGCAAGGAACAGGCGGGTGGATGTCATTATTCTTGACACGGATTTCGAATCCGATACTCCCCCAAGCGTACCTGAATCCACCGAGGAAGCATTAAAGTTCCTGGAAAGTCCTGAGTCGGACGGGATCATAATGACCACCGAAGGTGAAATGATATATTCCGACGAGAACGACTCGCGTATCCAGGAGAAAAACGCACAGGATTCTTCCAGCGCAGATAATTCCGAGTCGGAAGATTGAACCTGGGAGCAAAATAATCATTTTAACAATGGGATGTACCTGAAATGGCTAATGATAAAGTAAAAGAAGAAAATGAAGAGAAGACCGAAGAAAAGCCCGCGAAAAAATCCGGGATGGCTCTTCCTGTCATTATTATCATAATCTTTGTCGCGGTAGCGGCACTTGGAGCCGGCGGATGGTTCCTGTATTCTTCGATCCAACCCGCGGCGGCGGAAGAACTTGAAGGCGTCGAAGCTGAAGATGAAACCACGGCCGCCGAGACTAATATTTTCTTCGACGGATTCCAGACCGGGATCGTCAATCTCGCGGTATCCGAAGAGTACCCGTTCATGTACCTGAAATACAAATTCGATGTCGAGGTAACTTCGACTGAGGTCATGTCGGAAATGGCAGACAAGCTTCCGCGATTGGAAAGCAAGATCGCGACAGTTATCAGCAACCGCGACTGGATGGAGATCTCTTCCGCCCATGGGCGGGAACGTTTGTCCAGAGACTGTATGCGGGAAATCAACGACGATCTGACGTCAGGCGAGGTAATCGGGCTGTATTTCAATACATTTGTAGCCCAATAATTTTTGCCCGGCACAGCAAAAAGAAGGTCCGTAAAATCTGTATCCTTCGCTATTTGTGACGATATAATACTTATTAAACCGCCACAAGACGGATTAAGTGTGTATACTTTAGCCTGTCGCGGTGTAGCGGTATTTAACCATGGCTGAGATTCTTTCACAGGCAGAAATTGACGCATTGCTTTCGGCCCTCGATGACAAGGACATCATCGATGACGATGCCTATGAAGCCTCATCGCGCCGCGTGAAAGAGTACGATTTCCGCCGCCCGGACAAATTCTCCAAGGATCAGATCCGTACCATTCACATGGTACTGGAGACCTACGCCAGGAACTGGGCTACATACCTGTCCGGAAAACTCAGGTCCCTGGTGTATATCGATATCGTTTCACTCGACCAGCTTCCGTATTCCGAATACATCAAGTCGGCTTTCACCCCTACCGTAATTTCAGTATTTTCAATGGAGCCGCTGGAAGGCAGCGCGATAATCGACCTTTCGCCACCTGTAGCATTTTCCATTATCGAGCGACTTGTCGGTGGTGGCGGCGGCGGTGAAATGGCTGTCAGGGAACTCACGGAGATTGAGGAAGCCCTGATTGAGAACGTGATCTCCGACGCCCTTCGCGTATTGAAAAATTCGATCGGCGACTTCATCCAGGCGAACCCAAGGCTTGAGGTTATCGAATACAACCCGCAATTCACGCAGATCGTTCCGCCGTCGGAGATGGTCCTTTTCGTGTCGCTGGAAATGAGGATTGAGGATTCCCGTGGAATGATAGGGATGTGCCTCCCGCACATTTTGCTTGAGCCGGTGTTGAAGGACCTTTCGACCGAGCGATTTTTCAGGAGACTCACGTCAGACCAGGATGCCGCTCCGGAATATGCCGACGTGATCATGGAGAACATCTCTCCCACGAAAATGAAAATTCGCGCCGAGCTTGGACAGCTTAAACTCACCGTACAGGATATCCTGTCACTGGAGCCCGGGGATGTCATCCGGCTGCCAAACAGGACAACCGATCCGGTAAATATTTATATTGGGGCAAATCCTGTTCCGCGATTCGTGGGACGTCCCGGGATAATCGGGCGCTACCGTGGGATCGAGATAATGGATTTTTATGAGGAGTAGTCACCTATGGGTATGTCACAGGATGAAATTGACAAGCTTATGGATGGATCCGGTGGAGAAAAATCTGTTGAGACTGGAGATCTGGAGTCGCTAATCGGCTCTCTCAGCGTAACTTTCGGCGATTCTTTCCATAATATTGTCCCCATCCTCATCGGCGCAGGAGATTGTGAGATCACACCGGGGAATGTGGCTGGCGCTCCACTCGGTGGAATTCTCAATGCCATTACAGGTGAGGCAATTTATGTATCCTTTGTAATGTCGTCGTTATCGGAATCGCCCATGGTCCTGATGGTCAGCCACGATATTGCCCTGAGAATCTCAAGGAAAATGATGGGGCAGGAAGATTCCACCGAAATGACAGAAGCGCTCCTGTCTGCACTCAACGAGGCCGTCAATAACGTGCTTGGAGCTTATGACACCGCCTTAAGCGAAGAGTTCGGGATCAGGATCGAGCATTCGGACGTGAAATTCATAGATAAGGATCCTGTAAAGGAAGTCCCCTCAACCACCGGAATACCCAGCGATGCCGCTGTTCATTTCGCTCCGCTGACGGTAAAATGCGATGGGGACGAAGGAACAATCGGGCTCCTTGTATCGGATGATTTATTAGCAGAACTTTACGGGAAGCATCCGAAATCGCTCGAGGAAAGTAAACCAGTGGAAAACACACCAGGAACAGCCGCTCATACTCCCGCTGAACAGCCATCGGAGCAACCGGCTATTCCCAAAATAAGCGACAGGATGAAAACCTCCGAACCGGAGGTGTCAGAAGTCCATTCAGCGAAATTCGAAGAACTCGCCCCATCGAAACCCACGATCGAATCCCGTGGCGTTGAGTTAATTCTCGATGTCCCTCTCGATGTGGCTGTGGAACTTGGACGAAAGCAGCTTTCGGTGAAGGACATCATGGGGCTGGTCCCCGGAAGCCTGGTTGAGCTCGATAAACTCGCGGGTGAGGCTGTCGATCTTCTCGTGAATGGAAAACTCTTCGCGCGGGGCGAAGTGGTTGTAATCGATGAGAATTTCGGCGTGAGAGTGTCTAGCATAATTTCCCCAAAAGAACGCCTCGAACATATCAGGTAAGAAACCCTTTCCATAATCATTAAGTCAACGCACGCCCTGTTTGGGTTATGATATAATCCTTTCACCCGTTCCCGGACAAGATCGGTGTTTTTTATGCCTTATCGCAAATGGCAAAATCTGACCGATGATGATTTCCGCTCACTCGGATTCATGTGCGGACTGGAAACCCATCACCAGCTTTTAACCGACGGAAAATTGTTCTGCCGCTGTCCCGCCATCAAAAAATATACCCGTCCCGAAGCCGAAATTCTCAGGCACATGAGACCAACCTTATCGGAACTCGGTGAATATGACGGCGCCGCGCTGATGGAATTCAAGACCAAAAAAAATGTCATCTATCAGCTTTACACCGACGCGGTCTGCACGTATGAAATGGACGACACCCCGCCATTTCATGTCGACGAACAGGCGGTCGACATCAGCATCATTCTGTCTCTCATGCTGGACTGCTCGATTGTCGACGAAGTTCATATTTCGCGCAAACAATATCTTGATGGAAGCATCCCGACAGGATTCCAGCGAACGGCGATCATCGGTGTCGATGGTCAATTTCCCCTTGGGATCGATGACAGGATAATTCGTGTCGTGCAGACGTCGCTTGAGGAAGATTCCTGCCGGGAAATAAGCGACATCGGGCACACGATCACCTTCAGAACCGACCGGCTATCGTGGCCGTTAATTGAATTCGTCACGCATCCCGATATGAAAACGCCGACAGAAGCGGGATTGGCCGCAAAGCAGGTCGGACGTATTTTCCGCGCGAGCCAGCTTGTACGCCGCGGGATGGGTTCTGCCCGCCAGGACGTCAATGTCAGCATTGCGGGGGGAACTCGTGTAGAGATCAAAGGTGTTCCAAGGATCCCGGACATTCCCGCGCTGACATATAATGAAGCTCTGCGACAGAAAGCATTACTGGAAATTCGGGACGAATGCGCGAAGAATGGAATTACCCCGGAAACCCTTGAAGCCGGTTGGAAGACAGCGGATGTGTCGGACAAAGTCATCGGCAAGGTTACGATGAACGCGCCGTCGAGCGTGTTGAGGTCTGAGATCGTAAAAGCGTGCCGCGTGATCGGATTCCGGGATTTCGTTTCGCGGCAGACCCAGCCCGAAATAACCTTTGCGAGTGAGCTTTCCGGACGCATACGCGTCATCGCCTGCATCGACAGGCTTCCAAACATCAGCCACGAAGGCCATACCATTAAGGAAAACACGCTAACGAATCGTCCGACCGCTTTTGGAAACACAACTGTCGCTGCCCATGACATGCTCCCTGAATCCGTCTGGCATAATCTGCGTACAGAACTTGAATGCGGTGAAAACGACGCCCTGATTCTTACATGGGGACCATCGGACGATGTCGAGACAGCGGTCAGGGAAATTCTTGCTCGATGCAAGGAAGCAACCGAAGGGGTTCCGAACGAAACCCGGCAGGCTTTCTGGGACGGTACAACAGATTTCGAAAGAATTCTTCCCGGTGCTGACAGGATGTATCCCGATACCGACAGCCCGCCCATTGCGATTACAGAGGAGCAACTTGAACGGATGCAATCCCGTATGCCGGAAAGGCCGTGGGAGCGAGAAACGCGATATCGCGAACTTGGAATTCACAATGAGATCGGAAGGGAGCTCGCGATTCACCCGCTTGGAAAATTATTCGACAGGCTGATAAGCGAAAATCAGGGAATCGATCCTGTTATGGTCGCGGTTACACTCACCCAAACCATGAAATCGTTGTCAAGGTCGGGTTATTACGCAGAAGAAATTGATGAAGAAAAGATTTTCAAGGCGATCAAGGGAGTGCAGCATAATTTGTATACGTCCGACGCGCTCCCGGACATCCTGGCGTACATGGCGGAAAATCCTGACAAAAAATATTCAGCTGCGATTGATGAATTAAAAATTGAGCGGTTCGATGAAAAGACAACAGGCAATACAATTTCAGGCATATTGAATGATGCCGAGATTCCCGAAATTTCAGATTCGACAAAAAAGACAAGATATATTGCGGGATTGATAATGGACAAGTGCCGTGGCCGCGCGAAGTGGGAAGAGGTAGAGCGGGAATTAAGCCAGATGGCGAGGTAGAAATCTTTTAGGCGCGTGTAAAATCCGCCACATCTTCAAGATAAAATTACCGCGTGAAGTTCGACTGGCGGATTTATGTAGGTGCTCTAACATATAATCTCTCTCCTGCACCCACATAAATTCGCCATGGCGAATTTTGTAGGCGCCACAGTTGGCAGGAAGCGCGAAATTCCATAAGTGCATCCGCATAGAAAATGATCCCGAAAATGATACAATCCCTCCCATGCCAAGTGCCAAGGAAATAATGGACCAGATCTCCGCCGAGATGGCTAAAGCCATTGTCGGTCAGGAAGAAGTGATAGAAAAAATTGTCGTTGCGGTACTCACACGCGGACATGTCCTCATGGAGGGTGTCCCGGGAATCGCGAAGACGCTGATGGGACGCGCGCTCGCCCTCACCATGGACAGCGCGTTCAACCGTATCCAGTTCACTCCCGACCTGATGCCGTCCGACGTGATCGGCACGACAATTTTCGACCCGCAGCACGGTGAATTCCGCCTGAAAAAAGGTCCGATATTCACTGAAATTCTCCTTGCCGACGAGATCAACCGTACTCCGCCGAAAACTCAGGCGGCTCTTCTCGAAGCGATGGAAGAGCGCCAGGTATCTATCGAAGGCGAGGAGCACGACCTTCCGATTTTGTTTACAGTCCTTGCGACACAGAATCCGATCGAATACGAGGGCACGTATCCGCTCCCCGAGGCGCAGCTCGACCGTTTTACCTTCAAATTGCTTGTCGATTACCCGCAAAAATACGAAGAGCTGGATCTTCTGAAAAGGTATCACACCGGATTCCACGCGCAGGAGCTTGAGGATGTCGGAATTCAGAAAGTAGCCGGCGCTGACCAGGTAGTGCAGGTCCGGGAGGAAATAAAGAAAGTAAAGGTCGACGACCAGATCCTCGATTACATCAACGAGATAGCACGCCAGAGCAGGGAAGATGAAGATCTGTTGCTTGGCGCGTCGCCGCGTGCGTCGATAACAATTCTGCTGACATCGAAAACTCTCGCGGCGTGCAGGGGACGGGATTTTGTGATACCCGACGATATTCAGGATATCGCGTTCCCGACACTGCGTCACCGATTATTGATGAGGCCGGAAGCTGAAATTGAGGGAATCAAACCCGACCAGGTAATCGCGCGGATACTCGAAAAGATCCCGGTACCAAGATAGGCCAGTGCCATCTCATAATTACGCCAATTTACCTTCTTCTTCTCCTGCGGCGAAGGCTGGCGCTCTTTTTCGCACGCTTTCTCGCGTCCAGAATTGTTGGCTTCGAGGGGGCAGTGTCAGATTTGTACGGATGGTCGTCCACAACATCCAGATGTCGGTTCTGGAAAATCTCAATGTCCGGAAGGACAAGGCGGTCGAGAATGGTGCAGAATGAAATCGCGATTCCGCTCGCTCCTGCACGTCCGGTTCTTCCGATGCGGTGCACGTAGATCTCCGCCTCTTTCGGAAAATCGTAATTGACCACCAGGTCGATATCCTCCACATCTATTCCACGTGCGGCTATATCGGTCGCGACAAGAACCTGGATTTCGCCATTTTTGAACCTGTCCATTGCACGCTCTCGCGCCCTCTGGCTCTTGTCTGAATGAATCGCTTCGACTATCCGGTATTTTCTTTTTTTCCCGGCTTTTTTCATTTCCTCTGCGTCAATTCTGTTCAGACGTCCCTCGACCACATCAACCGTAAATTTCGTCTCACAGAACACCAGCACCCGGAAATTTTCCGGCTTATTCACCAGGTAATAGAGTAAATCGGCCTTGTTCTCTCTCTCTACGAAGTACACTTTCTGCTCGATAGCTTCTACGGTAGGGACCTCGGGAGTCGCCGAGACGGAGATCGGATCTCTGAGAATCGTCTGCGCGAACCTGACAATATCGTCCGGAAGCGTCGCCGAAAACAGCAATGTCTGGCGGTTTTTGGGAACCATGCCGATTATCGCGCGGATATCTTTTATAAATCCCATATCGAGCATCCTGTCGGCTTCGTCAAGGACAAGATATTCGATATTTTTTAATGTCAGCAGTTTCTGATTTATGAGATCCAGAAGACGTCCCGGAGTAGCGATGACAATGTCTACTCCTCCTGCTAACTCTTTTTCCTGTCGCCTCTGGCTTACCCCACCATATATAACGGCTCCATGTAACCCAGTATGCCTGCCGTAAGCATTGAACCTTTCATGGATCTGTGTCGCGAGCTCACGAGTCGGGGCAAGCACGAGCGCGCGAATCGGGCGATCTTTTCCACGAGGCTTTTCACCAGCGATCTTCTGGATAATTGGAAGCGCGAAAGCGGCGGTTTTACCCGTTCCGGTCTGAGCGCAGCCCATTAAATCTCGTCCATTTAGCAGGTGAGGAATCACCTGTATTTGGATAGGTGTCGGCTCGGTATAACCTTCCTCGTCGACAGCTTTGAGGATAGGCTCAATCAAATTTAGGTCAATGAACTTCAATAGGGCTATTGTAAGTGAATTGAAAATGACTAATCCACTTACGGACCGATATTATGACTATTTATTTCCTTCAGTTACCATGATCCATCCTGGTCGTACTTTACCAGAAATGCGTCCTACTGTCCGGCTGAAGTGTGTTCATCGGGCGGCGAAGTGGGCGGAGCGAAATCAGCTGTTGAAGAGTACGAGCCTGTAAAAAATACATAATCCCCAGGACCGACTCCTGCAGCCATTCCGCGTTCGGTGTTTGGACCGCCAACTGTCCGGGTCCAGCCGTAATTTCCAACACTCACAATCTTCAGGAGATACGCGTCCCACGAGCCTGCCGATGTATATTCGTCAATTCCAAAATTGGGATCGAAATCGACGGTGTCGTTGAAATATCCAGTTATATAGATATCTTCGGCAGGCGTTGCCGGCAGATGGTACGTATTATCCGGTCCGGTTCCACCCCACGAACGCGACCACCAGTAATTCAAATCTTCGTCGAATCTTGAAAGCCAGCAATCTGAATCGCCATTTGACACATAGGTATTATTTCCCGCACCGGGATCAAAATCTACTGACCCCACATAGGTCCCGCACGCATAGACAAATCCATTGCCTATGTCTACACTATTGCAATAATCGGATCCTGTCCCGCCGAAAGGAACACCGCCGAGATAGTTACCCGATGGATGCATTTTAATAATGAAAGCATCCTGTTGTCCCATCGACCAGTGTATATCCTCGTGGAAAGAAAAAATAGTCCCGAACGCTGCGGGACTTCCGGTCAATGTCATAAAGCTGGCTGAATGGTCGGTATTAAAAATCATACCTGAACGATACGAACAGGTTGTCGTTCTTGTCGAACTGCCCAAGGAACGACGTCCCGCTCTCTCCCCCGAAAATATTCGCCCCGATGACTCCGGTCAAATTATCCTCGAACTTATACGTGATCGACGGCTGCACGAGATAATCGTCGTCTTTAGGACTGAAAAACGCGAACAGCGCGAGATTCAGCGTTCGGTACTGGTACCACTTGTCTAATCTTATTGTGAAAGTATCACGGTATTGTCCCTGCGACGGGAATCCATCCGGAAGATTTGCGACATACGCCCCGTGATCCTGCATGAGTTCAATATAATATTGAAGGCCAAGATGTGTATCGCTGTCGAGGTCTCTATCATACCCGACCAGAAATCGGAGCTGCGAATTCGGAATGAACGGATTTGTTCCCGCGGAATCGCTTCTCGAATGATAATACCCCGCTTCGAAACTCACTATCCCCTCGTACGCGCTTCCCTGCGCGCTGAAGCCATAGGTTGAAAGCTCCGGGTAATACATTGTCACCATCGATGGCATCGCCGGATCATCGAGCTTAAATCCCGGGTTTCGCCAGAATCCCCGATAATGATATAGGGCGACATCGAAATCCTCGATCCGCCCATACAGCCGGAATCCGATCTCCGTATTGCTCAGGTCGAAATCCGGCTTATCTTCTACCCGCGTCGGCACAGTGCTGAGCGGATCGAAAAAGTAAAATCGGTCCGAGGACGGCAGCTGGTCGGGAGTGAAAAACGGCACCAGATAAATCTCCCAGCTGTAATCGCTCGATGAGTACCGCGCACGTACGCCATCCACTCCCGTCTTTAAATACTCTAGAGGTCGTCCGGCAAAAAAGGATTCCCAGTTCTTGGGAAACCAGTCGTTGATGAAGATCAGATCCCCGACTCCCCATGTCGCGACCTGCCGCCCGATCCTGAAATCATACGCGTCGGTGTAATAATCGATATACCCTTCGCGAACTTCTACCCGGAAATCATTATCAACGCCATCGTGAATCGCATCGATCTTCAGTCGCCCCATCGCATCGATATCTTCCGGCCAGAACGTGAGGTCGGTCCTGTATCGCTCTTCCCAGAGAAGGAAGTCATCGCTCGGACCTGCATCTTGATTATGCGTGTACCGTCCGGATAGAATCCCCATCCAGAAACCATACCGCTCGACATCCACCTCGCCTGCGTAAGCAGGCGATGCTATCTCGATCACCAGGGCCAAGACATTTATGAGAAACAGCTTTCTCATGATGGTTATCTCTAAAGGCTGGTACTCGATCTTCCTGATTCCGTCATCCGAACCGCCTCTCAGTCGATCCATTCTCTCGGCGGATTTCTCATATACCTCTCGCTGAAATCATCGCTGTTGAGATCGATGTCATAGCTGACACTGCTATATGTAACGACCGTGCTGTGGCCGGTTTTGACATTGTCCATCGTCCTGACCATGACGGTCGGATAAGACATGCCATCGGATGTCACTTTCTGAATCGAATCAGCCGAAAACATCCTGTAGAGCTCATTCTGCGCGTCGTAATATTCTTCCTTGAGTGGAATAAAGTCCGTGGAATCGATCCACGAAATCTGTTTCGTGTATGGCGCCGAGCCCTTCGGAATGCTCTGGATCACATGGCATTCACTGCCGTTGTATGTCTCTGTCCTGAGCAGCGTGTGAGTATCCTCTTCGACATTTCGACCCGAAACATCTTCATACGTAAAGTCTGAACCGACAAAGCTCGAGTACTTGTCATCGGCGGAAATACGCCTTACAAGGTCGACTGCCGGTACGAATATCCACCGGTCATCTTCCGTCTCAGCATATTTATGCACCATGAAGGTCATCCGCCTTACATCGCCCGGTTCATGGAAATAAATGAAATACTTCTGGTCGCCGCCATCAGACTCATCGATCCTGAGCATCGTCAATTCCCGGGTCTGAACTCCTCCGCCATCGCTTACGAGTTTCATTGTCAGACTGGCTTTCATGTCATCGCCCTGGTAATAAAGCGCGAGTTGTGCCTTGGCATAAATTTCCGATGCCGACAATTCAGCATTCTGCGCCGACCCGGCTCCACTCAGCAAAATGATCATTACGATTGTTATTAAAATTGTTCTTGTCATTTCGATCCTCCACGGATCACCCTCGGCGCGATAAATTTGAGCGCCGACGGGAGAATAAATAGTGTAGTAAGCGTGCTGGCGATCATGAGGATCGCGAAGAAAACTCCGACCGTGATGTACGGCGTGAGAGTCGATGCGACCAGGGGCAGGAATCCGAAAGCGATAACGATTGCGTTACGCGTGATCGCCCGTCCCGGCTCGTTGAACATGTATTCCGATGTGTCTTTTGTGTCGTGTGATATTTCGAATCGCGTACGGTATCTCGATATGAAATGTATGGCGAAATCTATCGAAAGACCCAGCGCCAGCGATGAACACACCGCGATTGGCATGTCATAATCTTTCCCGAGCCATCCGGCAAGGCCATAGGAGAGTAAGATTCCGACCGTGAGCGGCGCCATCGAAAGCGCCGCGAGCGAGACCGACCTGAATCCGATCATCATGAGGAAGAAGACCACGATAAAACTCGAGAATACAGCCTTGAGCATGCCCGAGACCATCAGCGTCTGCCATACCATATTGATGTATGTAAGCCCCGACCATGTGACCAAGATCCCGTCTGGCGGAGGATTCGCGGCGATGAATGCTGAAACCTGGTTTTCGACACCGTGCATCATACGGTTGTCGCCGCCCTTCATCTGGATCCATATGTTCGCCTTGGTCGAATCAAGATCGATGAAATTATCGAGATCATTAGGGTCGCCCGATGACTGGAACAGGAAAAGAAACTGGCCGACAGCATCCGATGAATCCGGCACTATATCCCACGCGGGGTCATTATCGTGAAGGACAAAATTGATTCGCCTGACTATATCGGCTATCGATGACGTCTTCCCGACAAGCGGATTCGATTCCAGCTCTTTCTGCATTGAATCGATGTAATTCACCACTTCGGGATTTTTCATCGCGCCTTCGCCGTCGCCTTCGACAACCAGGTACACCATGTACGTTCCGCCAAACAGTTTATTCATAACAGTGTCGGCGATTCGCATCTCGTGGCCTGGCTTGAACCATTTGACCGGGTTGTCATTGATGTTGATCCTGCTGACGCCGACAATCCCGAGGATTGTCGCAATCACGGCAGCCGCCAGCACTGCTGACGCTTTGTTGAACGCTACTCGCCCGATCGATCTGAGAGATGAATCGATCCACCGGTCCGAAATATTGCCTGTCGAAACAAGCCCACTCTTCAATTTTTCGTCATTCATCAGGCTGATCATCGCGGGCAGCATGGTGATCGTCATAACCCACGCGACCATGATCCCGAATCCGACAAACAACCCGAACAACCGAACCGGCGGGATATCGGCGAGCATGAGCGACGCGAATCCGATTCCCGATGTCAGTGATGTGAACAGCATGGGCTTATATAACGGCCGAAGTGCCTCGATCAAAGCCTGTCGCTTGTCGCCGATTTTCCGGTACTTATCGAAAAATTCGCTGAGGACATGGACATCATCCAGGATCGCGATAGGCATCAGAAAAACCGGAATCATCGAGCTCATAATGTGCACGATATTCCCGGTCCCGATTAGAAGACCCATCGACCAGATAACTGCCAGCATCGCGTGAAGTCCAAGCGGCAGGAGAAACGCTGTCTGCCTGAACAGGAATGCTACTAATAAAAGAATTACTATAAACGCGATGGGCGCGACAATCCCCATCTGTATGAACATCTCGTGCCCGAATGTATCCTCGGCGACCGGAAGTCCCGCGAGATGGTATTCCTGTCCGGAAAGGAGATTGTTGTCGAGAACCTCCCTGATCTCTCCCGCGATTCTGTAGCTTTGGTTCTTTTGTTCGATCGGAATATAAATCGCGACAGCAGTGCCGTCATCCGATGCGATCTTCTCGTGAAGAAAAGGATTCTCTGCGATATCATTCCGGAGGCTCTGGATCGCTTCTTCAGTCTGAGGGATATCGCCCATTACCGGGCGTATCTCAAGGAATCCTCCGACCGACTTCACATTGTCGGTCGTGGTCAGGCTGATTATATCCGCGATAATTACTCCATCTATTTTGGAGATTTCATCTATCGAGGTTTTGATCTTTTCGAGCGATTCGGGAGTGAACACTCCTCCATCGTCTACAATACCGACAACCAGGAGATCGTTGATGCCGAACTCGTCTTTAACTCTGTCATAGAACACACGGTCCGGCTGGTCCGGCTCAAGCATGTTCTCGGGATCAGTATCGATGTGGATCTTCGGAAATTGTAATACGAAAACGATGGACAGCGCTAAGATTACGACGAGGATCACATACGGCTTGTCCATGGAGTATTTGACGATTCTTTCGAGCATCTAAGATCTCCTGGTGGAGGTTACTTTGTCGCTAATGTCTTTCGTTTCGATGATTCATCTTTCCTGCCGGCTTCTTTCCACTCCAGCACTCCATCCTCGATCCAGTCTGCTTTGAAGCCCTTATGCCTGAGGATCTCAACCGCTTGAACTGCAAGGAGACAGAACGGCCCGCGGCAGTAGGCGATTATGTCCTTGTTTTTTGGAAGCTCGCCATGCCGCTTTTTTAATTCATCAAGTGGGATAGAGATGGCGTCGGGAAGATGTGCCGCCTGGTATTCTTCTTTCGGACGGACATCCAGCAGTACCGCTTTTCCTCGTTTAAGTCGGCTCGTTCCTTCTTCTGTAGTGATTGGATGAAGTCCGGATTTTCCCGCCAGATATCCATCTTTCAACGATTCGACTTCCGCGAGATGATTGACAGCGACTTTCCTTAAGCTTCTGACGAAGTCCGATACATCGCTGTCGGCAATTCTATAGGTGACATGGAGTCCGTCCCTGCTGGTATCTACCACATTCGCATTTTTCAGGATCTGAAGATGCTGCGATGCGTTCGCGACGCTCATGCCTGTCTCATGCGCGATTACCTCTACAGTTCTCTCGCCCTGGTTGAGGATCTCCAGGATCTCGATCCTTCTTGGGCTTGAGAGCGCTCTTCCGATTCTCGCGAAGAGCTTGTATAGCGTATTCTTATAATTTCGTGTCAGTTCGCCCATATCGCTATTCAATAATTCAATTGATTTCTTGAATAATAGCCCGCGACTTACGTTTTGTCAACGACGAACTCCATGACTCCTGAGAAATTATGG
>DASWIV010000173.1:0-10332 GCA_036397475.1 bacterium | reverse complement strand
AGCCATCGATTCGAAACTCAGAATGCATTGGTGAGGGATGAGAGGGACCCCTTCTTCGGGCATACAGTAATTACACCTGAAATTGCAGCGGTCGGTTACCGACACACGCAGGTATGTAATTTTTCGTCCAAGAGCATCTTTCAGTTCAGATCTGTTCAATTATCATCTCCAGTAGGCGAACTTTACCGGTACGTCGGTCCCCAGAGTATATTTCCCTTCGTCAAACCTGGCGAGTCCATCGGTCCCTGCCACACTCATGATATCAGCCGAACCGTGGGATTTCACCGGGTGTATTTGCATTTGACCGTTGGAAGTATTTATTTTACACCATTTAAAAAGGGTGCGGTTAGTGTCAATTGGTGTAGCGGATTCCAGACGGGCGTCTATCCATTCGGTCCGGAAATTTACTTCGCCCGAAAGGTGCCGGATAGCAGGACCAACGTACAACTCGAAGCACACAAGAGCCGCAACAGGATTTCCGGGCAGTCCGAATACGAGTGTATTGCCTTTTTTCCCGAATAAAATGGGCTTGCCCGGCTTCTGGCTTACTTTGTGGAATAGGATATCGACGCCTGATTTTTTGAGTGTGTCGGGAACGAGGTCGAATTTTCCAACAGATACGCCACCCGTTATAACAAGCAGGTCGTGTTTCAAACCATCGGAGATTTTTTCTTCAAGTGAATCGGAATTGTCACTCGCCGATCCGAGTCTGACAGGATTCGCTCCGAATCTCGTGCATTGATTGTAAATAGCGCGGGAATTCGATTCCCGGGTCTGCCCTTTCTTTAATTTATCTTCCGGATTGGCAAGCTCGGAGCCGGTTGTCAGGATTCCAGCAACAGGCACCGGATAAATTTCAACACTCGACCCTCCTACCTGTGCGAGAACAGCCGAGACAGACGGAGTAACTATTGTCCCTTTCTTTAATACTGTCTGGCCGTCCTTAATTTCCTCTCCCATCGACGCGATGTTCATCCCTGCTTCGATTTTTGCGTTTATCGTGATACGTTCATCTTTCTCCGAAATCACTTTTTCCTGTTGTAAGACCGTATCGCAGTCTTCCGGTACAGGAGCGCCGGTGAGAATTCTTACCGCGCCGCCCAGGGGGACAGGTTTACTGCGAACTTCGCCGGCTGCGACAGTTCCAACTATTTTCAAAATGCCGCACTCGGCTGCGTCCTTAGCCCTGAACGCGTAGCCGTCCATTGCCGCCCGATTGAAAGGAGGCATGTTCGTGTCCGAGATAACATCCTGAGCGAGGATTTTTCCGGCAGCGCCATCAATACCAGCCTTTACTGTGCCTGACGGGGTGCAGTTCTCTAGAACAATAGATACAGCCTGGTCGAAAGTAATCATTATTTTTATCCCGTCTGATAACCGGGGATTAATCTTCTTTTCGTTGCCACAGAGTCAGGATTGTGTAAGTCGCGACGACTATGTCATCCTGGTTGAATACCTCTACCGCCCATTCAATAATACCCGATGGGAATTTATCCTCTTCTTTCCTGGCTTTCCAGATTTTTCGTTTGCAGCTGACTGTCGCCCGGATTGTGTCGCCGATATGGACAGGTTCTGTGAACCGCAGGTTTTCGAGTCCATAGTTTGCAAGGACCGGTCCCGGCGCGGGATCTACGAATAACCCGGCCGCTGCCGATAAAATGAAATATCCGTGGGCTACCCGATTCTCGAACATTGATTCCTTCGCCGCGATATCGTCCATATGCGCGTAGAAATAGTCGCCGCTTACTCCTGCGAAATTGACGATGTCGGTTTCTGTAACAGTCCGGCGATGCGTGTTGAGAGTTTCGCCGATCTCAATTTCCTCAAAATATTTTCTGAAGATGTGTACCCGGTCGGTTTTCTGTTTCGCGCCTTTGGACCATTCGTTTGTGATCGCGGTGAGAGTCGATGGCGATCCCTGGAGGGCTGTCCGCTGCATGTAATGAAGTACACCGCGCGATCCGCCCATTTCCTCGCCCCCACCTGCGCGACCGGGTCCGCCATGGACCAGGTTTGGAAGTGGAGAACCGTGTCCTGTCGATTCCCTGGCACAGTCCTTGTTAATGATCAGAATTCGTCCATTGTAAGGGGCTATTCCGAGAGTGATTTCTCTGGCGATTTGATCGTCCGACGTAAACACCGATCCACAGAGCATTCCACGTCCGAGTTTGACCAGATCGATAGCTTCCTCGATCGACTTGTACGGCATCACCGTATTCACCGGTCCGAATGCCTCGACATCGTGTGGTTCCGCATGATTGAAGGGATCGGGGCAGTGAAGCAAAGTGTGTGGGAAGAAGGCACCCTTTTCCTTGTCACCACCAACAATATCAAAATTTCCATCGCCGCCGAAAACAAGTTCCGCGGCCCTTTTCAGCTCATCTAGTTTTTCATTTACTTCTCCGACCTGGTCGCGTCCGATAAGTGGACCCATGCGTACGCCTTCAATCGACGGATCTCCGACCTTGATTTTCGCGAACCTCGCTTTCAATGCGTCGATGACCTCGTTGACTAAATTGTGAGGAACGATAGTTCGCCGTATGGCAGTACATCTCTGTCCAGCCTTTATGCTCATTTCATTAGCTACCTCCTTGATGAATAATCCGAATTCATCGGTGTCGGGGGTCGCGTCGGAAGCCAGAATCGAACAATTAAGGGAATCGGCTTCGAGATTGAACCGGACAGAATTTTCAATTATAACCGGATGCGATTTAAGTTTCCGTCCGGTATGTGCTGAGCCTGTGAATGTAACAACATCCTGCGCGGTCAGGTGATCGAATGTGTCGCCGACACTTCCGCAGATAATCTGAAGGGCACCCTGCGGAAGCAGCCCCGACTCCAGCATAACTTCAACCATTTTCTGCGTGACGTAAGAACTTACCGACGCGGGTTTTACGATCGCGGGCATTCCGGCAAGAAATGTCGGGGCGAGTTTTTCAAGCATTCCCCAGCAGGGAAAATTAAAAGCGTTAATATGCAGTGCGGTTCCGGTGAGGGGAACGCAGATATGGCGTCCGATAAAGGTGCCTTCTTTGGAGAGCGGTTCGGCAGGGCCTTCGACATAGAATGGCTCGTCCGGAAAATCACGGCGACCGCGTCCGGAATATGAGAAGAAGGTCTGGATACCGCCTTCGATGTCGATCCACGAATCGATCTTTGTCGCGCCTGTGTATGCAGATACCTCGTAGATTTCTTCTTTTCTGCTCAGTAAATATATCGCGATTTCCTTGAGCATCACAGCGCGCCGGTGGAAAGTCATCTTTCGAAGGTTTGGATTTCCAATTGTCCTGGCGTACTCGAGCATTCCTTTGAAATCGAGGCCATCACTGGAGACGGTTGTTACCAGCTCGCCGTTGACCGCGTTATACGCGGGATTGCCGTCACTCTGTCCTGCGATCCAGTCGCCCTGCGCATAGGATTTTAATTTTGTCGCTGTAGCTACCATTTCTTTGAATTCCTGTCTAATTTTATTCGTCGTCTTTAATTTTATGCCACGCTTCGTAGCCCATTTTCATTTTCTCGCGGCCTGCGGGGATCTTTCTGAGAGGCTCGCATGGCTTCAATGATTCCCTGTGGTCGCGTGCGAGCTGCTGGTAAAGCTTTGTCCCTTCGGTTTTCCACTTTATCATTTCGTCGCTGGCATTTTTAATGATCTTCGCGGGATTCCCGACAACGACTTTTCGCGGGGGGATTTTCATTTCGGATGGGACAAAGCAAAGAGCACCGACAATGGATTCCTCACCGACAACAGCGTCGTCCATAACAACCGCGTTCATCCCAATAAGGGAATTTTTGTGAATTTCAGCGCCATGGATTATAGCGCCATGCCCGATATGAACATTTTCATGTATCCTGACCGTCACTTCGGGAAACATATGGACAGTGCAATTTTCCTGGACATTGCTGCCGTCGCCGATAACGATCATTCCGATGTCGCCACGGATCATCGCTCCGGGTCCGATGTATACGTCCTTTCCAATCACGACATTACCGGTAACCACCGCGTTCGGATGAATGAACGCGGACTCGTCGATTACGGGAATAAAACCTTTATATTCAAAAATATTAGCCATTAATTTTCACGCTTTTTCGATCACGCACGCGTACCCCTGTCCGACACCTACACACATGCTACAGAGGGCGTATTTCAAATTTTTCTCGTGAAGTTCGTACATCGCCGTTACAAGCAGCCTTGCGCCGGACATTCCGAGGGGATGTCCGAGTGCGATTGCACCGCCATTAGGATTTACACGGGGATCGTCATCGCCAAGTCCAAGCTCGCGGAGTACCGCGAGGCTTTGTGACGCGAACGCCTCGTTCAGTTCGATGACATCCATCTTATCGAGTGATAGACCGGTTTTCGCCAGGACTTTTTTGGTGGCGTCGATGGGACCGATTCCCATTATACGCGGTTCTACACCAACTGCTGCCGATCCGACAATTCGCGCTTTTGGATTCAGGTTGAATTTTTTCAGGGCTGATTCCGAGCCAAGTAACGCGGCGCACGCACCGTCGTTGATACCCGATGAATTTCCGGCCGTTACTGTCCCGCCCTGTTTAAACGCGGGTTTCAGTTTCGAAAGAATTTCAAGACTGGTGTTCGGGCGAATGAATTCGTCGTGTTCAAAAATAACCGGATCTTTTTTCCGCTGTGGAATCTCAACAGGGATAATTTCTTTCCCGAGCCTACCGGTGTCGCGGGCTTCAGTCGCTTTCATCTGCGAACGGTAAGCGAATTTGTCCTGGTCTTCACGATTGATTTTAAATTGCTCCGCGACATGTTCAGCGGTCTGTCCCATTCCGTCGGTGCCGTAGAGATCGTCGAGTTTTTTATTGACGAATCTCCAGCCTATCGTGGTATCGAAAATTTCCTGCGAACGACCGTACGCCGATCCAGCCTTGGAGAGAACGTACGGGGCACGGGTCATATTTTCGACACCGCCGGCTACAAATAAATTTCCGTCGCCGCTTTGTATCGCCCGTCCGGCGTTGACTATCGCGCTCATCCCGGATGCGCACAGCCTGTTCACCGTTTCAGCGGGCACAGAGTACGGAAGGCCGGCGAGCAGTGATGCCATACGAGCCACATTCCTGTTATCATCGCCAGCCTGGTTAGCGCAGCCAAAAATTACGTCCTCGATTTCGCCGGGATCGATCTGGTTATTTCTTTCGACAACGTTCCTGATAACATGGGCAGCCAGATCGTCGGCACGAATTGTACTGAGCGACCCGGTGAAACTTCCTATTGGCGTACGTACGCCGTCTATAATATATGCATCGTTCATGTGTCTTAATCAAAATGTTTTACATCGAGCTTGTAAACAGTACCCCTGAACAGTCCGACAGTTACATCGTCCTGGTTTTTTATCGTAACGTCGTACATTGCAATACGGTTGCCGCTGCTTAATTCCCTGGCTGTCGCGGTAATGGTGTCGCCTTCGAGGATTTTTTCAGGGTACGACATGGAGGCGTCTATACTTAAAGCGATACGTCCCTGTGTATTCGCGGCGAATGCGAGTGCTGAATCTGCAAGGGAAAATGGAATGCCCCCGTGGCAGACGTTGTGGCCGTTCAGCATATCCTTGCGGATTATCATTTTCGCTGAACAATACCCCTGTCTGAGCTCGACTATTTCAAGTCGCAGCCAGTGGCTGAACGAGTCGCCCGCACGCATCTTCTCAACAATTTTTTCCGCCTGTACCTGTAAATCATCCATTTTATTTATTAATACCGTCAATCAAAAAATTTCCAGTTTTCGTTCACCATCTGGACAAGAAGAGGGCTTGGTCGATACCTGTCCTCAAAATATGTTTCACGGAGGTCGAGAATCGTATCGAGCACGGTGCTGAGCCCGAGTTCATTCCCCCACATCAATAGCCCCTGTGGATAATTGACGCCTTTTGTCATTGCAGTGTCGATATCCTCTGGAGATGCAATATTCCAGAAGACGGAGTCGACAGCCTCATTTATCAGCATCGCAAGGATCCGGTTAACAATGATCTCACCGTCCGCTTCATTTTCTGTCGGCGATGGATTTGTCGCTCCTTCGCGGTAATCGTAGAAGCCACGTCCGGATTTTCTTCCGAGCATTCCAGCCTCGACCAGCCGCTGCTGTGTGAACGACGGCTTATATCTTGGATCGTTGAAGAACGCTTTAAAGACGGTTTTCGTTACTGCGAAATTCACATCGTTCCCGATGAAGTCCATCAGCTCGAATGGTCCCATGCGGAAGCCGCCGATTTTTCGCATTGACCAGTCGATTGTCGGGATATCCGCGATGCCTTCCTCGTATATTCGGAGAGCTTCACCGTAGAATGGACGCGCTATCCGGTTGACAATAAATCCGGGAGTATCTTTTGCGATTACTGCAGATTTGTCCCATGAGCCTATTAATTTTTTTACGGAGTCGATCGTGTTCTTTGATGAATTTATCCCCGGGACAATTTCTACAAGCGGCATTATCGGGACCGGATTGAAAAAGTGGATGCCGATAAATTTGTCCGGACGCCTGCAGGCTGATGCGATCGACGCGATCGAGAGGGACGAAGTGTTTGTTGCGAGAAGGGATTCATGTGGGACAATTCCCTCGACAATGGCGATCAATTCACACTTTGTGCGCAAGTCCTCAACAACCGCCTCGATGACGAGTCCACAGTCTTCAAGAGCGTTCAGGTCGGATGAATATTTTATCCGTTCTTCGACAGCGGCAGCGTCTTCCGAACTAATTTTTCCCTTCTGTACCAGCCGGTTGAGTATCTTCCCGTGATTTTCTTTCGCCGTAGCCAGGGCGTCGGGAATGATGTCATAGACAAAGACATCGTGGCTGTTCATCGCCGCGACCTGCGCTATTCCGGCTCCCATAGTGCCAGCGCCAAGAACTCCGATCTCGATATTATCACCAGGTTCAGACAATTTCAGTTACCTTTGAATTCCGGTGCCCGTTTTTCCTGGAACGCCTTAACTCCTTCAAGATAATCGTGGGATTTTCCAGCCTGTCCCTGCAGATCCATTTCCAGGTCGAGCTGTTCTTCCAGCGAATTTTCGAATGACTTATTGAGAGCGCGTTTTGTTAAGCCGATGCCGTAAGTAGGCTGTGTCGCAAGATATTCAGCTAATCCGGAAGCTTCGGGCAATAATTTTTCTGCCTCGACAACCTTATAAATCAGTCCGATGGAGTGAGCGTCTGATGCGGAAAGCTTTTCGCCGAGCATTGTTAACGCTGTCGCCCGTTGAAGGCCGACAAGGCGAGGCAGAGTCCATGTACCGCCGCTATCCGGGATCAATCCGATCTTTACGAAAGCCTGGATGAAGGATGCCGCATCCGAGGCGAAAACAAAATCGCAGGCAAGCGCAATATTCGCTCCGGCACCTGCGGCGACTCCATTTACGGCGCAGATTACGGGTTTTTCAATTCCGCGGATCAGGCGAATGACAGGATTGTAGCTGGTTTTAACGATGTCCTCTATTTCGGGACCTGGAGATCCATCGGGCGGAACAGCCTCGGCGAGGTCCTGTCCTGCGCAGAATGCGCGCCCTTCTCCGGTAATAAGGATCGCCCGAATTTCGGAATTGTCGCGGCATTCTTTTAGGGCTTCCTGGACTTCAAGCGCCATCGACATGTTGAAGCTGTTCAGGACGTCAGGCCGGTTAAAAGTAATCCGGCCTGCAGAATTCTTGACTTCGTAATTTATATATTCGTACGACACAATTTTTCCCTCATTTGTCAGCGCATTCAATTAAAAAACCCGTTCAGAGACGACTCGGGTTCACTGTTGTAAGATTTTCCAATCCGAATTCAGATGCACTTGAAATACTCGAATGGCTGAAGGCAACTGTTACAGTAATATAGCGACTTACAGGCGGTCGAGCCGAATTCCGCGCGAATTTCAATATTATCCGATTCGCAGAATGGACATGAATTTGCCTGTCCGCTGGTTGCCATTAAATCGTGCTGCTTACCGCAGACTTTGCCCGGCGGTGCGATTCCGTACTCCTTCAACTTACGTTTTGCGTCCTCGGTCATCCAGTCAGTGGTCCACGGCGGCGAGTATACGAGTTTTATTTCAGCGCTTTCGATTCCGTTATTTTTTAATACATCAATGATCTCATCCTCGATTACCTGCATAGCCGGACATCCTGAATATGTGGGCGTTATCGAGACTGTGCAGAGCCCATCCAAATATTCGACATCCCTGACGATTCCCATTTCAACGACATCGAGAACCGGTATTTCAGGATCTTTTACTTCGTGCAGTAATCCCAGGATATTTTCAGATGTAATCGTCATTCCTACCATTTCGCGCCCGGATGTGACCTCGCGGTAATCTGCATTTCCGAAAGCATATGCCCAAGCTGCTCGCTGTGACGTCCTTCTCTGGCACCAGTCGCCATGTAAGTCTCGTCCGATGGCATGTTCAATGTCGCCCGGGCAAAAGTGTCCTTGACGATCTTATTCCACTTCGTACGTATGGATTCAATATCCGGAGCGTAGCCTTTTTCAACCAGGAATTTATCGAGGTCATTCATAAAGAATAACTCGCCGGTAAACATCCAGAGTTTATCGACAGCGTTTTGAATTCTATCGTGGCTTTCTTCGGTGCCGTCGCCAAGGCGCAGGGTCCATTGGGATGAATGCCTCAGGTGATATTTTGTTTCAACCAGGGATTTCGATGCGATATCGGCAAGAGGTTTGTATGCGCATTTACTCAGATCATCGAAAAAATTCACCGCGTATGCGTCATACAGAAATTGCCTGGCGATTGTAACCGCGAAATCTCCATTCGGTTGCTCAACAAGCTGTATATTCTTGAATTCGTACTCGTCGCGGAAATATGCAAGCGCATCCTCATCGCGACCTGCTCCCTCGATCTCTCCGGCCAGCTTTAGATAGGCTTCAGCCTGACCGATACAGTCAAGAGCGATGTTGGCAAGCGCGATATCTTCCTCGAGAATCGGGGCGTGTCCGCACCATTCGCTTAGGCGATGGCCCAGTACCAGGAGGTCGTCGCCGATTCTAAGGCAATACTCAAACAGGGCGTCCCGGGTTTTATTATCGAGATTCTCTTCCATTAAAGATTTTTCACGCCCCTGGGAACTTTATAGAAATTCGGATGGCGGTAAATTTTGTCTTCGGATGGCTCGAAGAATGGCCCGGAATCGGACGGGGTTGTGGCGGAAATCGCATCCGATTGAACTACCCACATGCTGGTTACGCTTCCGCGGCGGCCATAGACATCCCTCGCGTTCTGCAGCGCCAGCTCAGCGTCCGGTGCATGGATACTCCCCGCATGCTCATGGGGCTTGCCGAGTTTTTCCTGTACAAACACTTCCCATAGTGGCCATTCGGTATCGCCGTTACTGTCTACATGAGTTGAATCTTCAGACATTATTTAATTCCTGCCAGCTTTCTTACGCGGATTTCGCATTCTTTTGTTTTCGGGCATACGCTTCCGCGGCTTCACGTACCCACCTGCCATCTTCATGGGCTTTTCTACGGGTTTCCAGTCGCTCGCGATTGCATGGCCCATTTCCGCGGATAACATTCCAGAACTCGTCCCAGTTGATTTCGCCGTGCTCCCATAACCCGGTTTCTTCGTTGTATTTTAAGTCAGGATCGGGAAGCTCGATCCCTATCGCGCGCGCCTGGGCTACCGTGTTATCAATGAATTTCTGCCGGAGTTCGTCGTTGGTCTTTTTCTTAACTTTCCATTTCATCAGTTCAGCGCTGTTCGGTGAGTCGTTATCGGGAGGGCCGAACATCATAAGCGACGGCCACCACCATCGATTGACAGCGTCCTGAACCATCTTTTTCTGGTCGGGCGTGCCTTTTGCCAGGGTTGCACAGATTAAATAGCCCTGTTTCTGGTGAAACCCTTCCTCCTTGCAGATCCGGATCATCGCTCGGGAGTAGGGGCCGTATGAGCACCTGGCGAGCATTGTCTGGTTAATAATGGCAGCACCATCGACAAACCATCCGATTGTTCCCATGTCAGCCCACGTTAGCGCCGGATAGTTGAAAATGTTGGAGTACTTCGCCTTGCCGGTGAGTAACTGGTCGATCATTTCTTCCCTGGAAATCCCCAGTGTTTCGGCGGCACAGTACAAATAATGGCCATGTCCGCCTTCGTCCTGAACCTTGGCGAGGAGGATCTTTTTCCTGTGAAGACTCGGTGCCCGAGTGATCCAGTTTCCTTCGGGAAGCATGCCGATAATTTCCGAATGGGCGTGCTGCGAGATCATCCGGATAAGTTGATTGCGGTACCGGTCGGGCATTTCGTCCTTCGGCTCAATTATGTCGCCGTCGTCAATGCGTTTTTGAAACTCTACTGCAAG
>DASWIV010000172.1:0-6192 GCA_036397475.1 bacterium | reverse complement strand
TCGATATCCGGCAGCAGCCCGATACGTACTACCTCTCCCGCAGACAGGTTTTTGCCGAGGGCTCCCGT
This sequence comes from bacterium, assembly GCA_036397475.1. Classification (GTDB taxonomy): domain Bacteria; phylum JAJVIF01; class JAJVIF01; order JAPKYR01; family JAPKYR01; genus DASWIV01. The sequence goes on along the minus strand of DASWIV010000172.1, from coordinate 6,124 downwards.
AATCACAATTTCCTCAAAATCATCCCATCCAAGACCCTCTACTTTCAGCAACCCGTCAGTTATTCCCCGGATGGTCCTGACAGCGTTAAGGAGCCTGTCGATATCTTCCTGGTAAACTGAGACTTCTTCGCCAAGACGGGACCACAGGACAAATTTCATCCCTGAATAGCCTTCCCTGATATTTCGTCCCCACTGCCATTCCGGTTCACCCGACGGGCTGATTTCAGCGATAGTCCCCCCGGAATCGATAATTCCTTTGGAAAGCATCTCTGACACAGCGCTTAAAATGCCTGCTCCGGATATTCCCTTTGGTTCGACACCTCCGAGTACATTCAGGAGGAGATCGCTCTTCTTGATAAGGACCTGGTCGATCGCTCCTTTTGTAAGCCTCATTCCATGCCTTATACCCCCACCCTCGAAAACGCCTCCCACCATCACCGATGCTCCCGCCAGCCTTCCATTTTTGCTTACAACCGCATGTGCCCTGGAGCCGATTTTTATCAGGAGACGGGTACGGGCATCGTCGCAGATACCCGAGACCAGGAGAGCACCGTTTAGATCGCTCCCGACATCCTTCGCGACCATCGGCATTAACTTGAGTTTCGCCCCGGCATGCGCATCTATTGAAAAACTGTCCAGTGAAAATAACTTATAAGAATCCGGCTCCCCTTCCCCGTTGAAGATCTCCCAGAGGTCCGAATCCCCGGTCACCGTGATATCCATCAGTTCCGTCTGATCGATCTCAGACTCCCTGGTCATCAGTCGGGCCAGCTGGTCGATAACCCTCACGATCTTCTCCCGCTTAAGCTCCTGCTCTACATCCTGCCGGTAGAGAGGATTCACCCTGGAGGAACTCCGCAGTAATTTCCCACTGAACAAACTTAGTAATCTCGCGTTGATCATTACTTCCCCGATATTTACAGCCATCCCGACAGCTGTGTATCGCAATGGATCGTCCTCCGAATGGCCTTCCAGGCACGGCGGATCGGGACGGGCGTCGATGACTTCGATGTCCGGCTCGTGGTCAGATTCGATCTTCCTCGACGATTCCGGAACAAAAATGACCAGGTCAGTACGAGGGAATGTACTGCATGAAAGATGAGAACCATCATTTGCGGTTACACCGGCGACCTTCCCTTCATTCAGCGATACCTTGCAGCCGTGGCACGACGCGCGTCCGCCACACGGCTTTACAATGTCGATCCCGGCTTCGGCAGCCGCCTGGTTCAGCGTGGACGACCGTCCGACCTCGACAGTTACGTTGTCAGGTAGAAAAGTTATTTTATGCCCGTCAGCCATAAAAAAATCCCCCGGTAGAGCGGGGGAATCTTATCATAATAATTATTAAGTCTCCGGGAAAATGGACTCAGTGGCCGCAGCCACAATCGTCATGGCCGCACCCGCCGTGGCCGTGCTCATGGTTCTTCTCCATTTCCTCGATTTCTTTCTTTACGGCGTCCATGTCGAGTTCCTTAACCTTGCCGATAACTTCCTCTACAAACTGCTCGGGAACCGCTCCGGGCTGAGCGAAGACCGTGATCTGGTCGCGAATAGCCATAAAGGTAGGGATCGACCGGATCTGGAAATGGGCTGCAAGCTCCTGCTCGACCTCGGTGTTGATCTTGCCAAATACCACGTCATCGTGATTTTCCGACACTTTTTCATAGACCGGACCAAACATCTTGCATGGATCGCACCATTCCGCCCAGAAGTCGAGGAGCACGATATCGTGACTCTCGACAGTTTCGTTGAAATTCTCTTTGGTAATTTCGATAGTAGCCATTTTTTATCTCCAGAAAATTATAAAAATAAATGTTGCCGCGATTTCCCGGGCAACTTATCTACAGACTGGATTATACCACATGAAGTTCAATCAGCCCCAGTAATATTATCCGAATTCGCCCGTTATTTATGTAGTGATTTTTTAAGCCTCGACTATATCTTTGTTACGTTCAGGATAGTAAAATCATTATGAATCGATAGCAGAATAATAATCTCTTCCATGACTTTTACTTTTCTGCCTCGAAGGATACCTGATTGTTCACTAAAATATTTTCACTGGCGATAGCCATGCTGCTCCTGAGTATTGCCCCGGCTTTCGCGGACAACACCATCACATCTCTATCCGATGATGAGCAGGCTTATGTGGATGAAAACCTCCACATCCTGTTCGACGAGGGAATCCTTAAAGGTTATCCCGACGGAGATTTCGATGGTGAAAACCAGGTTACCCGCTACGAGATGGGGGTCGCGCTTACCAGGTTCTACGTAAACCTCCTCGACGAAATAAACGATGCGGGAATCGACCTCATGGAGTTTGTGGACATTCGCTCCCCTGTAGATGGACCAATCGACATGGGCGACATCCCCGAAAATCACTGGGCATACAATGAAATCCTGCGGCTCGAGCATATGGGAGTCGCAACAGGATACCCGGACTGGACATACCAGGGCACCAATAAAGTGAAGCGGTATGAATTCTCAGTTTTTCTCCTGAGGGTTGTCGTGCTCGTTGACTTCGGTCTATGGGAAGCGGTTCCCGGGTACGACGGAGGATTCCGCCACGCACAGAACATTACCCCTGAGAGATTAACCGATGTTCCGGAAGAACACTGGGCTCAGAGGGATGTCCACAGGCTGCTGCTTGTTGGCGATATTTCACTGGCGTCGGACGGTACGCTTGAAGGCGAAATGACATTTACACGTAACGAAATGGCTCTTGTGCTCCTGAAATTGAGGGAGCGATTTATCGAGGAGCTTGAAAAGATCTCAAAGATTTAAATTTCCAATTAACCAGCAAATAACGGACTGAATATAGGCTTTTTTCTGGCAGGCCATGTGCAAGCATGGCCACTCCTATATAGTGGTTTCTCCTTTTACCATCTCGTCAAATTCCTCTTCCGACATCATCCCGTCTTTTCTCTCTAAAATATTTCCATTCCGAATTACATAAACCGACGGTATCCCCGAAACTGAAATCCGCTGCATTACCGACTCATCGAGCATGACGTTGAACCGTGCAAACTGCACCCCGCTATATTTTGACGCCACCCGTTCAAAAATTATGTGGAAATCAACGCACTCCTGGCTCAAATCCGAATAATTGAACAGAAATACCAGTCCTTCAGACTCTAGTGTCTCGCGGAAGTTCTCTTTTGACAGATCGATAATGCTCATAAGTTAAACCATGGTATCAGAAATATCCCGGATAATCCTCATTGACCAAATTGTATCTTCGGTGTATATATTTAATAGTTCGAGCCTTAGAAAGGAAAGCCAATGAAAACTCAATCTTTTCCACTGATTGAGCTTCTGCTATTTATTTTTGGATGTGGCGGAGGTAGCACACCAAACCAACCCCCTGACAACAATAATGACAATAAAATCGCGATAGGAATAATTTCCGGTCCTGACGCCATGGACGAGAATACCAATGCCGGGTTCTCGGTCGTCGCGACAGGCGATACCGGTATCCTTTATTCGTGGACCGTACAGCCGGTCACTGCCGGGAGCTTTGATACTCCCGGACAGTCAACAGTCTCATTCCATTCCAATTCGGTACAGGCAGACCTGCAGGCCACCTTGAGAGTGACTGTTAATTCCGACCACGATGGCCCTGAAACTCTGTATAAATAAGACCATTTATTCATATTGAATGAATCCCGGTGCAAAAATTCCATCGGGATCCCACTTCTTCTTCATTTCCTTCATCCACAGCCAGACGTCTCCGAAATGATTCGCCCATTTTTCTTCCGTGTCGAACGTGATGAATCCGCTAAGGTACCTCTTCGCGCCCTTCCAGATTGAAAGTTCACTCGCCATATCGAGCTTCATGCAGGCTTCTTCCTGGTATTTCGCGGGAATTCCCGGAAGGAGTCCCCATCCCATAACAAATTCGCCATCGGGATACTTGAACAGCGGGACTTCCGATGTATCTCCCCTCGACGGCCACAGTAAGATGTGTCCGCCCGGACCGAGCGCCTGCGGCGGAAGCTGGGACAAAACTTCTTCGATATATCCCTGCGCTTCACCCCATGGGAGGATTGTTTCCATCCACGGGTGAATTCCGTCCCAGTAACCGGATCGATGCCACAACTCAAATAGAGGCTCCAGCCTGAGTGTGAATTCCCAGTGGCTGACGTCCTGCTGGTGAAGCATCCTGTACGGATTCAGTGGTCCGAGTATTTCTTTGTCATCGGGTTCATTGCCGGGCTCGAAATCGACCGTGAGTGACATCGGATACAGCCAGTAAGCAAACGCCTGGCGTCCGATTCCAAGACCCATGCCTTCACCGATAGACTTGAATCCGGCTGCGCACGGAGCGCATCGTGATTCCATTGAGTGGTACTTCATATCGCCCTTAGCCATGATGATCTCGCTGTCCTTCATGAACTGCCCGAGATCGTCGTACATCAGGAAATAATTCCGGATCATGGATTTAGCTTTATGCAGGCGGGTTTTTATTTTTGTGATTATTCCAAACTGGCCAAGTCCGGACCGCGCGCAATCGAAAAGGTCCTTATTTTCATCGGCCGAGCAATGGACAATTTCGCCGGTGCCGGTTACTACCTCGAGCCAGATAGCGTTGTCCGACTGGGCGCCGTAGCGGAAACTGTGAACACCTAATCCGGCAACCGATGTGGTTCCTGCGATCGAGACATTCAGGTTATTTGTCAGAACCGGGGGAATGAGCCCTTTATCGAGCGCGGCTTTGACGAGGTCTTTCCAGACTACACCGCCGTCACAGTACGCGTGATCGTCATTGATCTCATAGATATTCTGCATCGACGATGTATCGATAACCACACCTTCGGTAGTCGACTGTCCGCTCTGTGTATGTCCGGGACCGCGTGGAGCGATGGGGATTCCATTCTCACGGCAGTATTTGACGACTTCAGCGACCTCTTCAACATTTTCGCATCGCGCGACAGCGCATGGAAGGCGCATTATCATACGTCCGAAATCCGACTGGAATTCCTGACGGGTAGCATCGTCGAGGATCAGCCTCTCGCCGAGTCTTTCCTTTAATCCGTTGACGGATTCAGCGGTAATGGTCATATAAAGTCCGCTCTCCTTTTGTTCTTATCTTTATTTTTAACCAGTATTATATTTTACCAGCGGGAGAAAGTAATGTAAGACAATATAGAAAAAATCGCAACCTCTGAGCGCTAGTAACGCCAATTGATGTATTATACAATAGTTATGTCCGCGAGGCTTCTCGATATATACACCCCAAACGATTACTCGGAGAGCATCTGCGATGAGATCTCCAAAATCCCCAACCATGGAATCTGGACCGACGAGTTAAACGAAGAGATGTCGTGTGTGAAAATTATCATCGACAGGGGGAACACCGAGGAAGTTTCCAGGATCGTTGAGAAATACACATCGAAATCCGCCCAGGTAAAAATGGTGATGCTTCCGGTTGAGGCGCTCCAGCCAAACCCGCGACACGTCATGCGCTGGTCCTGAACCTGGTAGTACTGGCAATATTGATTGCCATAATCGCCCTCAAAAAGAACCACGTAGTGGCGTAAATTTTCTTTTTCGTATTTAGTGTTTGATAATAGATATCTTTAACTCCACTATCAATATGCTATTATTGTAAACGTAGAACAAACAGGTTGTCGGAAGTGCAAACATGTCTAATACAAGGTACAGGGAATCGAGAATTCTCGCTCGAAGTATACACCGTCTTCCTAATGAGGACCACACCAAATATAACCATAAAGTAAGCGAATTGAGGAAGCATTTCGAAAATTTCAGCGTGAATGTTTCTGAAATATGCCAATGGTTGATGGGACTAAGACCAGGTGGTAAACGTGAGAATGATAAGGTTTGGAACTTGCTGTTGGAGCCCTCAGATGTTTTTAAAGGACAGGATGAAAAACAGGTTGATAGATACCGTAGGCTGGTTTTCGGAGACCGTTGCAAAATGCAATAAATCCCCTTGCAATTATAGCCTGAAATGAAAATAATGTCAGGTGTGCGATGAAAGGGCAAGGCGAGAGGGTGGACACATGCACACGAAGCCGGACAACCAGACAACGTTCGAAGACCGCATCTACAGCCTCATCCCCGAGGATCACTTTCTGAAAGTCCTTCAAAAAACAATCGACTGGAA
>DASWIV010000171.1:0-3600 GCA_036397475.1 bacterium | reverse complement strand
TCGCTGGCAGAATCAGGGCGCTGACTCGATGCTTGCTCTCAGATGTCTCTACCGCAGCACAAATCGCTGGGATGCTTACTGGCATGATAAAAATTCCCCAAGGTTGGTGGCATAAAAATCAATCCGCGCTCACACCCGGTTTTTTCATTTTGCTTAACTTATGTTAAGTGGTATAATAGGGTGGTGATTTGTGATGAACGAAACGATTTTAAAAGATAAACCGTCCCTGAAGACTGATAAAGATGATAATAAGAAGGATTTTTCGTCGAGGGCTGAATGGGCGATTTTGAAGGAAGTGCGCAATCTGGTAACTGAACTTCAAATGTTGAACACTAAGGTAAGGGAAATGTCCGCATCTCTCGAGAAGATCGCTGAAAAAATGGGAATAGAACGTCCGGAATCCCAAATCTGACCTCCCCGATCCAGCTTAAACTTGAACATCCCGGGAGGATATCCCGCGATTTGCGGTGCCCATTTATAACTTACATGAATGCAAAAATGGTAGGATTTGGAATGAGATTCGATATTAAGAGGGACGATGACAAAAGTACTGATTACAGGTGCTACAGGATTTATTGGGCGGGCTGTCGCCGACGCCGCATCGAAACGTGGCATGGAATTACGCCTGATGATGCGGTCTGACAAGCACGAAGATCATGTGAAACATCTCCAGTTTGAAAAGGCATACGGCGACCTGACCGATCCGGAATCGCTGAAAAACGCATGCCGGGATGTCGATGTGGTCTTTCATGTCGCCGCTTTATTTAAAATGTGGGTTCGGGATAAAGAATCCCTGATAAAAAATAACGTGGACGGGACCGTTTCCATGGTGAAAGCCGCTTTGGATGCCGGTGTCGAAAGATTTGTGTACACATCGTCGGTCGCCGCGATCGGACATCGCGAAGATGGTGTGCCGTCGGACGAAACGGTCGATTGGAATCTCGAATGGACCAATGACCTTTACACAAAATCCAAGCATTTGTCATGTGTCGAGGTTAAGAAATTCATCGCCGATGGCGCTCCGATACAAATTGCGTACCCGTCGGCTCCGATCGGTTACGGCGACATTAAGCCGACTCCTACCGGTCAGATGTTCGTTGATTTTGTTAACGGCAAGGTCCCGGTATATTTCGACGGTGGCTTCAACCTGGTGGATGTCGACGATGTCGGTGAAGGCCACCTTAAAATATTAGAGAATGGCAGAATGGGCGAGGGATATATCCTGGCAAACCGCAACATGTGGCTGCAGGATATCTACAGCGTGACTGCCGATATCGCCGGCGTGCCGAAACCAAAATTCAAAATTTCAAAGGAATTCGCGGTTAAGTCCGGGAAAATGATGGAGTGGATCGCAGACAATGTCACTGGACGCGCACCGGTAATCACCGAAGGCGGCGCGAACATGACAGGGCTTCCTCCTCACTACGATAACTCCAAATCCATTACAGAACTTGAGATGACCTATACGAATATCCGTGATTCCTTCGATAAAATGATAAAATATTTTGGCGACCGTGGATTATTGAAGCGGGGAAAATTCGCGAAAAAATAAGTGGATTATCAGTCCGAAAAAATCGACCTGGCCTACGACAAACGAAAAACCACTCGTAAGCTTCTGGACATGATCAGGGAGCAGAAAGGGTGGCTGACAGCGTGGCTCCTGATTTTAATATTCGGCACAGGTCTCGATGTCGCGACCGCAAAACTTGTCCAGTACTTTGTAAATACCATTCTCGCGGAACCTGATAAGAATTTACTCTGGCAGGGGGCGAAATCGGTAGTCTGGATGGTTGTGACGTTGTTTATCCTCATGGGAATACAGAAAGGCGCCGAAGTCCTGTCCACCACAAGAATTGGCCAGCGATTGATTATGTCCTTAAGGGAGTTGATCTTCAATCACCTCCAGGAATTATCCCTGGACTTCTTCGAATCGCGCCGCACTGGCCATATCATGAGCTGGGTAACAACCGACGTTCTGAGAATCCGCGAATTCGCCGGCAAGCAGATAGCACAGCTCGTCAAGAATCCCGTAAGCATAATCGCCTTCCTCTGCCTGATGCTGTATACCAACTGGAAACTCACTGTCGTAGGCTTGCTGATAATGCCGCTGATCGTGGTCATAGTGCAATTCGGAGCGAAAAGAATCCGGCATGCATCGGCGCAACTTCAGGAATCACTCGCGAACGTATCGGGTGAACTGCAGGAAGGCATCAGCGCGATACAGGTCGTGAGGTCTTTCGCCAACGAAGCGTATGAAAAGCTGAAATTCGGGAAGGTAAATCTCTCCGCTTATAAGACAGAAATGAGACGGGCAAAGATAGAGGCGATCATGGTTCCGCAACTTTATCTCGTCGGCTCTACCGGCCTGGCAGCCCTTATGCTGTACGGAGTTTTCCAGATGACCGAGGGAGTCCTCGATAAGGGCGATTTCGGAATGATCATTTACCTGTTATACGCGACAAACGATGTTTCAGTAAAACTCGGCCGGGCGTATATGGGATACCAGGACACACTCGCCGCATCGGACAGAATTTTCGCGTTCCTGCAGATCCAGCCTACTATCGAAGATAAACCCGACGCGATCGAACTCGCCAATTGCGAGGGAAGGGTCGAACTCAGGAATGTCAGTTTTCATTATGCCGACGCCGATTATGTCCTGAATGACATCAACCTGGTTGCTGTCCCCGGGAAAGTTATCGGCATAGCGGGACCGTCGGGCGGCGGAAAATCGACACTTGCAAAACTGATCCCCAGATTTTACGACACCACCGACGGTGAAATTCTTGTTGAAGGCTACGATGTTCGGGATCTAACCAGGAAATCGCTGAGGCGGCATCTCGCGATAGTTCCCCAGGAGACCGTTCTGTTCCATGGGACCATCCGCGAAAATATTGCTTATGGAAAATTGGACGCTTCCGATGATGAAATCATGAGTGCCGCTAAAGCAGCGAACGCAAATGAATTCATAAAAGCGCTTGAACATGGCTATGACACGATCGTCGGTGAGCGTGGAGTCAAATTATCAGGCGGACAGAGGCAGAGAATTTCAATCGCTCGGGCGCTTCTTAAAGATCCGAAGATCCTGATACTTGACGAGGCTACCAGCAATCTCGACACCGAGAGCGAAAAACTCGTCCAGGCTGCGCTTGAAAAATTGATGGTCGGACGTACAACCTTCGTTATCGCTCACAGGCTCAGTACCATTAAAAATGCCGATGAGATTATTGTCCTCAAGGCTGGACGGATAGTACAGCGTGGTACTCACGACCATTTGCTAAATGAGACTGGTGTGTACAGGGAACTCTATGTGGTTGAAGAGATGGAGTTTGAGAAAGAATCCGTCTAGCCAATGCAATTATCCCCGTTCAAGGAAGAAAAATTCGGTGAGATGAAAAACCACCACGGACTCGACCGGGCGCGGTATTACGGTCTTGCGAAGATGAAATTCCAGGCGGTGATGACCGCGATCGCGGTCAATGTAAAGCGCATGGTTACCATGCTTACGGGACGCCCGAGGTGGGTGATGACATAGGAGTACTGTGCCCGACGTGTGTCTGAAAGCGAGTTTTGCAACAGAAACGAGTTGAAATTGAGTTGAAG
>DASWIV010000170.1:0-3008 GCA_036397475.1 bacterium | reverse complement strand
ACCGCTGTCTTCAATCCGCAATGCACGGGACAAGCTGAGCCCGGCTACTGACATTTCGGCGAATCCGACTATTGAGCTGTCGTTTGTCGGGTATGGTGACGGGTGCATCACCTTCGCAGGCGGTTGCGGGTCCATCGGATTCACTTCGAGCTTGTCACTTCCCCAGATCCAGCGGTATACATTTCCCTCACCACGTTCAGTATGATCTTCATCCACCCAGTCACCCGCATCAGCGGCGACAATTACAGGATCTCCATTCTCATCGGTAAACCACGCAGGCATTTTTTCGAAATCTCCATCCGATACGGGCCAGATCACATCGCCCGGGACAGTCCGGAATTCACGCTGGTGAATTTCCATTGGTTCAAGAAGAAGATCGAGTCGTTCGTGATTCAGCTCGAGGACTGTCCATGGTTCTTTGCTGGCTTCCTGTTCTTCTATCACTTCGTCAGGAGTGTAATTACACGCTACGAGAAGGAGCAAACAAATTGAGAGGAAAATTGGGTATCTCATGGCGTGAATTATACATAAATCGGGCGTGCGGTTAAGGATTTTTTAAATGTAATTCATGTGGTAGAATTTTTTAATCAGGAGGTTCCGTAATATAAGCCGTAGCGATGGAATTCATGCTTCTATTGTTGGCACCTTGGAGAAAGAGCGACTGTTAGGAATAGATTTTAATATCCAATACCGGGCCACAGCTTAACTCGCTTCCTGGTCGATGAATAATCAAACTTCAAGAGATAAGCATCGCAAATCAGATTCAGTCATCGTTGCAGAGATTACCGCAGTCTGCATAATTCTTGTATTTATCGGAGTCACCGCCATCAACAGCTATTTAAATGCCATGACTCATGAAAAAGAACGACATGGAATAGAAGCAATTATTGAAATTCAAACCGCGTTGGAGTCTTACGCTGAGAGTAATAATGGCTCTTATCCACTATCCATCAATGATCTTGACATCACGTTGCCTCAGAATCAATTTACTGGCGAGTCCATCAGAAATGTTGAAATAAGTGATCGGGAAGCTAAAGGAAATTTTTCTTACATTCCTATTCTTCAAGAGGATGCAGTTCAAGGTTACTTTTTGATCCGCTATGGGGATCCAAAGTACAGCAAAACTACCATGCTAGATATTGATCTTCCAACTGTCAAAGGAAAGATAAATCGCATATTCCATTCTGACGAGCTTGAAGAAATCCTGAATACACAATAAAAATTCCCGGACCTTTCAGTCCGGGATTAACATTTTTCAATTTCCAAGCTTCCTTATAGCACCGCGTTTTTTGATGCTTCGATCTTTCTCTGCAACTGCATGAGCCCGTATATCAATGCTTCCGGACGTGGCGGGCATCCCGGCACATAAATATCGACCGGAACCAACCTGTCTACACCCGGGACAATCGCGTAATTATGGAAAACTCCACCACAACTCGCGCACGCTCCCATGCTGATTACCCACTTCGGATTCGGCATCTGGTCGTAGACCTGCCTGATGACAGGAGCCATTTTCCATGTTACCCGTCCGGCAACGATCATCAAATCCGCCTGGCGAGGCGACGCGCGAAACACCTCGCTGCCGAAGCGGGCGATATCGTGGTGCGACGCGCCCGAGCCCATCATTTCTATCGCGCAGCAGGCAAGTCCGAAAGTGACGGGCCAAACCGACTGGCGCCGCGCCCAGTTGAAAATTCTATCCGTAACAGCGAGCTGGTAACCCGCTTCGGGAGGCGCGTAGGGAGTGGGTTCTCCGCCTACATTTCCGAGAGTTACACCCTCGGGAATTTCTATATCATGCAGCGTGTCTGTCTTGCTCATCGTATTGTCCGTGAATATTACGTATTCTTCTGCCCTGTTCCGACCAGTTCAATCCGCCTTTTTTCCATGCGAAGATGAACCCGACAATCAGAATGAAGGCGAAGACGATCATGTCGCCAAGAGCCAGCATCCTGAGCCCCCTGTCTTCGGACGTTACCATCGCGACAGCCCAGGGGAAGAAAAAGAGTAACTCAACTCCGAAAATAAGGAACAGTATCGAGACCCTGTAAAAGTGGATATCGAGCCGCTGGTGTACGTCTTCCGACGGTGTGATCCCGCATTCGTAGGACGCATTCTTGGTTTTACCCGGACGGTTAGGTCCGAGATAAGTCGCAAGAAGCCAGATAACAAGGGACAATCCCATGCAGAGCGTCATCATTATGAACATAGGGAAAAGTCCGCTCGATGCTGCTACGGCTTCGGTTGTCGTTGCTGGATCCATATCAATTACCCCGAATGAATATTTCGGGCTGGAAGTATAGCATATAGTAATTCGACCACAATAGAGTTTACCACATGATTGTGAAAAATGTAACCAGGGTTAAATGTCTAAATCCACTTAATTGCGGGAAATCGGATTTAGAAGCCGTCGGGTCGATGAAATTTCTCAACACCAATCCATGTGAAAGGCCATCCGGCTATCGCATGCATATTTGAACCTTCCATCTGTATGAAAGTAAGCGTAACTGTAACCATGAAAACTGTCGCAAGTAAAACTGTCAAAGCGAATACAGGATGCTTCCGTGGATCGAATAACAACGATTTTCTGCTATGCTGCCATCGGAGAGTTAAATTAAGCCCTTTCAAAAGATTATCCGGTTCAGACATGGAGCGCCTGTGCGCGATTACTTTTTTGATTAAGCTGGCTTTATGCCGGTTCGACTACCGAGTAAGGATTGACCTTTACTTAAATTAATCTTACATTTAGGAGAATCGATGGAAGATAAGCAAGTCAAGAAAATTCCCAAGTCTAAACTTGATAAGGCTAGAAAGATCATTGAATCCGCAACATGGATCTTCGCAAAAACGTATTCTGATAAAGCTCCAGAGTTATTGTCAAATGTTGTGTATGACCCATCAGGCGGCGGCTCCTTCTGCTATCACTCCATCCCTGAATTGAACTCCTGAAATAATTTTCGGTAAGAGATCTGATCCATTTAGCGATCTCCATCGCCTCGACGCCGACA
>DASWIV010000169.1:0-3203 GCA_036397475.1 bacterium | reverse complement strand
TGGGAAGATGGAACAATGATGGATTGCGCACAAGCAAAAACGCGCGATGAATTAGAGTCAATGGACCAGGATGGTACTTTGGAACCTGGTCATTTTGATGCGGTCAAAGAATTAATTGGGGCATCATGGGGTCCGCCCGGTGATGATGATGAGTCTTAATTATGATGTGAAATAAATGATGACCCGGAGCATATAATTAATAGAAAGACCGATGCTTGAATTGGAACATATTCATTTTCCCGTGAATTTTTGCTCAAATTTGCGGCTTAAGCCGCGTTTAACAGGAGAATACAATGAATTATTGGTCACTAGTTATTTTTAATGACGGGACCTCGTCACCCCAGGGAACAAAATGGGCGATTACGAACAGGTTTGAGAATGGAGATCCTGCCCCAAACTGGCGCTTTCCTAATATAGAGGAGTTCACCCAGGACCTCGCTCGCCTTCGGGATGCTTCTTACAATGAAACAGATGCGTGGGTGACAATTCCCCCTGTGACCCCGCTTCCTTATCAGGACCGTGAAACGGGGGACTGGTTCTTCATCAGGTCCGCGATATTCGAAGATGGAACCATTATGACCGCGAAAACATACCAGGAAATTGAAGAGCTTAATTCAGCGGGAGAAATGGAACCTGGTCACTTTGAAGCATTCAAGTACTATGTTGGCGGACCGTGGCTCACTCCAAAATCGAAGGAAAAGGAAGAAAAGTACCAGGCCAGTAAGGCATAACTGATACCAGCAGATTCCATATGCTGTTAATAAAGGCGTAATCCATTATTGATTGCGTCTTTTTTCTGTCCTTCTGCCGATCGTAAGAATTTAAGATTTCTCATTCCTCAATGATGCCCTTCTTTTTCATGTCATTTATCCAGCGATACAATGTCGCTTCGGAGATCGCGAGGAGTTCGGCTGCCTTTCCACGATTGCCTTTCGTTAAATTGAGGGCTTTTAAGACGTGGGCATGGTCAAGTTCCTCGAGTGTGGGAAAGTCCGATACCGCCGACTCCTGCGCGTCCTGCATTTCTTCCGGCAGATGCTTCGGATGTATCACCTTCGGCTCGTGGTCGATCAGTATCCGCTTGATTAAATTTTCCATCTCGCGGATATTCCCCTTCCACGGGTATTCAAGAAAGAAAAATGTGGCTTTCGGACTTAGCGAGGGCTTCTGAATATTAAGTTTGGATGAAAATTTCTCAAGGAAAAATTCCGTCAGCTCCAGAATATCGTTACCCCGGTCTCTCAGTGGCGGAAGTGAGAGCGGGAATGTTGCCAACCTGTAATAAAGGTCCTCGCGGAATGATTTGTCTTCCATCTTGCTGTCAAGATCCTGATTCGTAGCGGCAATTACTCTCACATCGATTGAAATATCCTCGGTCCCTCCAACCCTCCTGATTGTAAGTTCCTGAAGGACTCTCAATAGTTTAGCCTGTAAAAGCGCAGGCATATCGCCTATTTCGTCAAGGAAAATTGTCCCGCCATCGGCAAGCTCAAAAATTCCGGGTTTGCCTTCTTTCTTCGCTCCGGTGAACGCTCCTTCAACATATCCAAACAACTCGCTTTCCAGAAGTTCATCGGGGATTGCCGAGCAGTTGATGGCTTCAAACGGACCCGCCGCACGTTTTGATTCCTCGTGGATAGCCCTCGCGAAGACTTCCTTGCCAGTACCGGATTCACCGAGTAGCAGGACAGTCTCATCCGTACGAGCAACCCGCCGTGCCCGTTCGCACAGTTTCCGCATCGGTTCCGACGATCCGATCACTCCCCTGAATCCGCCAGAGCGGCCCTCAACCAGTTCACGGTTGATCCGAATCGCGGATGAGATAGCAGCCCCGGCAAGATCAGCCACATGCTCAAGGAATGAAATATGCTCCGGTCCCAGCTTTGTTTTTACATCCCGTGTATCTACATATAGAACCCCGTGGCTGCCGCCATCCAGTTTGAACGGAGCCAGAATTCCGAGGGTTACTTTCCTGCTGACAAGCGACTCTGATCCCTGGTCCCTGGTTGAATCGTAAAGAATTCCGTGGCCGGCATCGACTGCCCTGGTTACCAGGGTCGAGGAAATATCAGCGGCTTCGTCGTTGTCCACCCCATTGGATATCCTGATCGCCATCGCGCCTTCAGGATCGACCTCAACCACCATTCCACGCTCGCATTTCAGGTATTTAATGGATTTGTCCAGAACCGTTTCCGTGATCAGAGACGGGTCTGTGGACCCCGTTACAGCGAGTGCGATTCCATAGAGCGCTTCGTAATGGCCTGAATCACCATGAACCGCCTTTTTTGCGGGCTTTTCTTCAGGAATAGTAATGCCAGGCATGGCTCCTGAGCTGAGAAGCTGCTTTCCGGACTCGATCAGGGTCTGCAACTGCGGCTCTGAGAGTTTGGTGAGGGGAATTTTCTTGTCCTCGATCATTCTCTCGACAGTTTTTAATGCCTTCTCAAATTTTGCGAGCGTTTCATCCATAAGGTCAATCCGTGGTCAGGATTGTGTGATTGTACCGTAGGATTGTCGTTTGTTCTATCAAAATGAGAGAAAGGGCTGAATTGCAGAGATTCCCAATGAACCCTGAACAGAACTGAAAGGAAATTAAATGGCTGTATTCATGGGGATCACGGACTTATAAACCCTTAATACCTTGTGTAGCGCCAGTTTGGTTCATCGGTTGCAGTATATAAAAACGAAACCATATTGAATCGGAGGACAGGATAATGACACACGCAAGAGCGATATCAAGAAAAGCAACCGGCCTGATAAATATCGTGATTATATCGAGGCTGATGATTGTCGGGATGGTTATTTCGCTGGCAATTGCAGTCCTGCGATAAAACAGTCCGGAAAGAAAAACAAAGACAATTTAGTCCCTCAATTCCATTCCCGAAGGCGCTCCCGTTTAACGCGGGGGCGCTTTGATATTCAGGTTCTGATATCTAAAAAACTCGATATTTTGACATCAAAATGAGAGAAAACCGGAATTTAACACTGATTCAAAAGACAATCTCCATCTCCACAGTTAATAAATAAACTCTCTGTAAGGCGCATAAATAAAGGGATTTGACGGGATCAAGGCTTATTTCAGATGGATTTTTCCTACTTGGTCACTTAATTGCACATACAAGAGTACAAACAAGTTCGAGGGAGGCGATTAAAATGACAACACTATCAATAAAATTTCAAAACAATCTCGAACTCGACAGAAA
>DASWIV010000168.1:0-3624 GCA_036397475.1 bacterium | reverse complement strand
TCATTTTATTTTCAGTCTACCAGTATAGCTCCGAGAATGGGCACGTTTTCGGATTTGCATAAGTCCACTATATCTATTATATCAGCCCGCGAATCATGGTTTTTATGAAGAAGGAGAATCGCGCCTGTCGCAAGCTTGATCCATCCGCGGGAAGAAGGATCATCGGCGAGCCCGGGAACATAGATTACTGTCGCAGCCATTTTGCCGGACATTTCCCTGATGCTGTCCATAACTATTTTTTTCGACGATACCAGTCCCGAGGGATTACTTCCGGGTGACAGGATGTTGATATTTTTGCCATGCTTAAATGTGGAGATATTTTTACCGCCGGCGAAATCGCTGATGCCTGGAGCTGTCGCCACATTGAAGAAACCGGATTCCCTGTCATGAGTGGTGCCATCAACAATTAGAACAGGGTCTATGACCTCCGATAATTCGGAGATAATGGACTCAAAAGCAACTGTCCCTTTCCTGGATGATTTCCCGGGGACGGCGTAGCACAGGATTTGATTTTCGCATTTGGATATTGCAAGTGCGGTAATGCCGGTCGCTTTGCGGATATCGCTCACGGTTCCATTTTTGAGTGCAACAATATTCGATCTGGGAACAAAATCGAGTAATTCGTCGGCATGGCGAATAGTGACCCCGAATATCTGAAATATAAAAGCCAGGATGAGTCCGAGAATAAATCCCAGCCCGAGTCCAATGCCTAGATTTTTCTTTATTGAAGGCGAGATGGGTTTCGCGGGCGGGATTGCATAATCTACAACGCGGTTTCCGCGTTCGAGATTATTTTCGAGCATTTTCGCTTCTTCAAGTTTCCTGATTACCAGCCTGTAAATTTCGTCGGCAACGCTGCGATTCCTCTCGAGATCGTAAAGTTCCTTTTTTGCCCCGGGAATCGTGTACAGGTCATTTTCCAGGCCGGATATGACCGCGTCAAGCTGATGCTGCTGGCTCGCGAGGCCGGCGATGGTTGTCGAAATTGTATCAATGATATTTCTGCGAATCTCCATGATCGCTTCGCGCTTCGCGATGACAAAGGGGTGGCCGTCTGTGTAATCGAGGAGCAGGTCGTTCAGTTCAACCATCAGGCGGGCATGATCGGACGCAAGCTGCTGAATGAGGGGATCGGATGCCAGTCCCGGAGGGACCGTAAAGTCATCGGCGGTGACCCCGGACTCGAGTCCGTTAATAATATTGCTGAGAAGGCTGATCCTCATGTCGAGGTTTACCCCTTCAGCTTCTCTCTGTGCGAGGTAATTTAATGAAAGCGTCGCTTCATCCGTGAGGTTAACAATGCCGTTACTGTCCTGGTATGCCTGGAGTTCCGCTTCTGCCTGTAACAGTTCTTCCGATGCTGTCTCGAGCCGTGCCTCAAGATCGCCGATAACGTCCTGGCCCTGCGAGGTTTTCCATTCTCGGTCGCGGCGCTCGTACTCATCTATAATTGCATTGACGATATCAGACGCGAGCGATGGCTCGGAAGATTTATAGCTGACTTGGAGCAGGTTGGTCCTTAATGTTCCTCCAAGCGTCGTTACCCTGATGGTATCCAGGTAGGATTTAAGCGCTTCATGCTCAGGAATGGGCTTAAGGCTGAACCTAGTACCGGCAGGGCCAAGCATTGAAGTAGCTGTAAAACTGATCTGTTCGGACACAAACGGCTGGTTTAATTTTCCGGAGCCAAGGTCGCCTGACGGGCCTTTGAC
The DNA here is from genome assembly GCA_036397475.1 of bacterium. Taxonomy (GTDB): domain Bacteria; phylum JAJVIF01; class JAJVIF01; order JAPKYR01; family JAPKYR01; genus DASWIV01. Next base: position 1,912 of record DASWIV010000168.1, on the reverse strand, counting down.
CGTGAACCCGCTATCGGAACCGGTGAAGCGTATATAAAATGTCTTGTTGATACTGCCGGGGGGGAATTCTGCGCCGGTGATCCTGAAGCTGCGCAAGCCACGATTCATCCTGTCTGAAAAAATCAATCCAAGCGCACGGGTGAACGGGCCGTGGTGAGTTTCATCAACGATTTTAACGTCGAGGGAGAGCTGGTCGATCACGGCGCGTGCAACTCCGGGCGACCGCACAATCTCAATTTCGCTGTTAATTGGATTGGATGAGCCGGCATACGAGAGCATTTCAGTGACAAGGCCAAATCCGCCACCCTGAGTAGTCAGCTGGAGTGAGCCTTTGGCTTCGTATACCGGAAAGCTCGCGAGGGCGACAATTCCCAGGAACAGGCCTATCAGCACGCTGCACGCGACAATAAACCAGCCCCGGCTCTTGAACAGCCTGGCGAAATCCCCGAAAGTAAACTCTCTTTCCTTCTCGTTCACGGCATCCATTGGATGAAAGTGGAATATTAACTCACTTTCAGTCCCATTAAAATGCGTGCGACGGTTAACAGGCATAAAAATGCCCGAAAAGTACGCACGGTTATTACTTTAAGTTATATCGGCATCCGTCGGAGAATGGTTAGGCTTGGGGATGTGAATCCTTAAATATTATTAATATGGCAGATATTGATTTTCCGTATCCTTAATACTACACTCGTACCTGAAAAATGCGATCAAACCGGGCTGTTTATATTGAATGACGCATCGATACAACCTGTTTACATGCAGTACTCATGGGTACTGACTTTCGGGATCGGAGCGCTCGCTTTCGCGATGATCGGTCTCGGGCTGGCCAAATTGATCAGGTACAGTCATCCGGGCGGAAAAAAAGACTCAATCTACGAATGTGCGGAAGAACCGGTAGGCTCGGCGCGAATCAGGTTCAACGTCAGGTATTACTTTTTCGCGCTATTATTCGTACTGTTTGATGTTGAAGTTGCATTTTTTTATCCCTGGGCGACTGCGTTTCTCGGGATGAAGCCGCATTACAGCCTTGATCCGGACACATACGGTGTGCCTGTCTCGTATAACTTCGGATTTGCCATCTACGGCGAAATGATGTTTTTCATTTTTCTGCTGGTTGTAGCGTGGGTTTACGCCTGGCGCCGCGGATACCTGAAATGGGAGTAATCACCGTTAACATGTAATAATTTTATGGGCGCACTCGATAAAGAATATTCACCCGGAGTAATACTGACAACCGTCGACTCGATCCTCAACTGGGCGAAAAGGTCCAGCCTGTGGCCCTTGACGTTTGGAATCGCATGCTGCGCGATTGAGATGATAATCGCGTCAACATCCCGGTTCGACATGGCCAGGTTCGGAGCGGAGGTTTTCAGGGCAACACCCCGCCAGGCGGATCTGATGATTGTCGCGGGGACCGTTAACCACAAACTTGCCCACAGGGTCAAACTTCTCTACGAGCAGATGCCGGCACATAAATAGGTGATCGCGATGGGATCGTGCGCGATATCGGGTGGTCCCTATATCAATACATATAATGTGGCCAATGGAGTTGATCTCATCGTGCCGGTTGATATTTACGTACCGGGATGCCCGCCACGTCCGGAAGCCCTGCTGGATGGTTTTATCAAGTTGCAGAACCTCATCGACCGCGAATCCCTCTCGAAACCTAGAAGGGTCGAAAAAATAGTCACACATGGGTAAAAAGAAAAAACCAAAGGAATGGAAAGTCCCCGAGTCACGCCCCGAGCCGTCGGATGGCCATAACTGGGGTGAATTGATGAACCAGGTCCTCCTTGAGTTCGGAAGGAAATTTGTCGGGGTTGTCGCGAAACATGAATATGTAGTAGGGGAACCGGCGATAATCGCAAAGCCCCAAAACTGTGTGGCTATTGCTGAATATTTAAGCGGA
>DASWIV010000167.1:0-4616 GCA_036397475.1 bacterium | reverse complement strand
GGATGCTTACTGGCATGATAAAAATTCCCCAAGGTTGGTGGCATAAAAATCAATCCGCGCTCACACCCACTGCGGACCCCTGGATAGGGTAACGTATGTTTACCGGTTGCCATCGGGTAGGGTATTTGGAGAGGTAGAAAGATAATTCTAGTTTCTTCAGCATTCCTGTCCATGAACAACCAACGCAAATTCAGGACAGAGCTGGCTTATGGCAAACTACTCATCCCTGCCTTTCAAATCCATTATATCGTCCAACTAAACTGAACGATTAATGCTCTTGATCCAATGACCTCCCCTTCAAAAGTTGATATAATAAAATCCTTCCTGATGAGGTTTAATGGAATTTAATTACGTGCGTCTAAACCATTAATAAAGGCTGACAATGGATAGGAGTTAGATCATGAACCACGTACTCTCTCCCAAATCGTTTCTGAAATGGACTGTAACCATTTTTGTAACCGTTATTCTCGCCGGATGCTCCGGCGGAGACAATCCGCTCATCGATGACCTCAACAACTCGCTTGATAATCTCAACCGCCCGGTCGCGAATCCGCAGCTTACCCCGGTTGAAAATCTGCCGGTTGGAGAAGGCGGAGTTTCCCACAACCTCCTCGGCTCGTGGACAGTCGCGATTGACTCAGAAACACAGGCGGTCGAGATTGTCCCCGACCGGATCGGCCTCTTCCATTTCAATGTAGTGAAATTCATCGACGGTCCCCCGCTGAACCTTGGCGTGTCTATAAACGGCGCGGACTCCGACATTCCCAACGGGCTAGTCGACTGCATGGTCACACTGAATCATCCGTTCGACAGTTCACTCCTCAACTTCTGCGGATTCGATGTACGCGGAATCCTTTTCACCCAGGGTGGCGATACCCTTGATGGTTACACGTTCGCTGCCGCCGGTGAAACGCAGCTACTAAATGCAGACGGGCACACCCGATGGTGGAATCCTGTCGAATTCACAAACGAAGGGCTTCTCGGATTCGATCCCGGCGCCGCGGGAAATAAAAATCTCGCTCCGTTCACCGCGACACTCAACCCGTATAAATACTTCTCCGACGCACTCGACGCGGATGATCCGGTAAATGAATTATTCAATGTAGCTCTGCCTAACGACGTCAAGCGCGGAATATTCAAATCCGGCGAGAGCAACACGCGACGGTACAGGATCCAGTTCCCCGCCGGACCGCAGATAATTTTCCAGTATGGAGTAGACGCAAGCTGGGTCGCGCCAACCGTCAAGCCTCCGACCAACCTCCCCTTCGACTTCCCCATCGAGGCAAACTCTCCCGAGCCTTTCCTGGTGGAAGTCGACCAGACGGTCAACACTCTCTGGTATAACTCCGATTCCGACCGTGGCGGCGAGCTTTTCCTGAACATACGCGTCTCTGACTGGCAGGGAAAACTAAACGACGATATACAGGGTGAATCAACAGCGATCTACGTGACCTGTCCCGGAGCGTTCGCCGGTCCTTGGACGGGTGAATTTGTGTGGGAAGATGCTAACTACGCGCATTACATTGTGGATGTTGGCGATTTCGGAATTCCAGCCGGTTCAGGGACCTATCCATGCCTGATCGAAGTGGCGAGTGCAACCGGAAGTTACGACCAGGGATTCCCGGTTCCGTTCCCGTCGGGACCCGTAATCGCGTATCGCCTTGTATACATCGATATTCCATCCGCCTCTACACCGCCGTTCGCGCTCCCCTATGTTGATGATATGGGTGAAAATACGGTTCCGTTCTGGACGGTCGAAAATGGCGCAGGCCACGCTCCTCCTTTGGGAACCGAATGGGCTCATAACGGCGACCACTGGGGCGTCACCGAAACTCTTGGCGACGATGCCGAGCCACTAATGGACACTTACCTTGTCACTCCGCAACTGGTGGTTCCCGATTCCGGCGAATTGACCATACGGTACGTGAGATATATGGATGTGTCATCCGCCGGAACTGCCGGAGGACAGGTAATGTACAGAATCAACGGAGGATCGTGGATGGAAGTCAGTGACTTCTTCTCGGAGGTCTGGGACCTCGATGGTTCCACAAAAATTCCCGGACAGGGACAGAACCCATCGCTCACCGGACTCACTCCCGGCGATAACATCGAGATAGGCTTTCATTTCATGGCCGATGGAAGCGTGCCGTCAGGTCCCGGGTATCATATTTACCGGGTGGTTGTACAGGAATACGCGGCACCGGATGTCACAAAGATCGAATACCCGATTTTTGTGGCGAATTCCGGGCTTGGCCCGATCACCTTCACAATCCATCCCGGAAACACATCGCCGTTCCCAAATCACACCACCTGGGCTGGATACAATTACTCCGACGAAAGTACATTCCTGATTGAGGAAAATGCGCCGAATACTTACGGGGTATCTTTCCCGTCAGAAGGAAAATTCTGGGTCGGAGCGAATGTCTATGTACACACTCCCTGTGAATTTCTTGTCGGCGGAGTTGGTTCGGATATAGACGTATACTCGTACGCCCCGACTCCGGGAGCATTTTTCACCGACGACTTTACCGATACGTCGGGAGGATGGGACACCACAACCGGGGGCGACTACTGGCAGATTCGCGGCGACGGCTCCGGTGCTCTGGATAACAGGAAGGGTGAAACCGGATGCTATGGCGAGGATCCGAACGACACGTTCACCGCTCAGGCCGAAAAAGTCGCGATGACGAACATTGTAATCCCCGGGGCTGCAATGGACGGGAACAAAACTTACATGAGAATGTTCCACCGCCATTTCCTCTTCCCGTTCGATACCGGACTTGTCCGAGTCGATGGTACTAACATTTTTACCGGGGATAAATACCATTACCAGAGCTACAATTATTTCTCATCTGAGAGAGCGTGGTCATGGTTCGACTCGTTTGCCGCTCCAAATCTGGAGGTTCAGGAATCCGTATTCTGTCTTGGAGATAATTACAACGGGACATCGATCTCACTGGAACTCGTCAGCATACCTTCCAATGTAACGGACAACTGTTACACGGACGCCGTCACCTACGGGTGGCAGGTCGATTATGTTGAGCTTTACCAGGTCACCGATCTCGATACGGTATTTTTCGACGACTTCAATCGCTCCAAGCAGTTCGATGAGGAATCCACATACAACATTGACAATAGCGTCGGCGCCGATTCAGGCGGTAATTTCTGGAGAGTCGTCCCGGATATGGAAGGCGGCTACCTGACCAACGTCCAGGATGGAACCGGATGCTGGAACGGAACGACCGCACTGGATTTGAGCAATAAGGAATCGCGAGTTTTCTGCTTCGTTCCCCACACCGCAAATCCCCTGGAAATCACTGTCCGGCACCGGTTCAACGTCGAGAACGAAGGTGAATTCCTCAAATTCCTGGTGAATGGCACACCGGTCAATCCCGACAGCGGATTCATATACAACGGTTCCGGCGATTACTGGACAGGTTCGTCGGGCGGATGGGTCGAAACACACTGGACAGGTCCGGTGCACCCGTCGCCGGGAAAAGTCGAACAGTTCAGTTTCCTGTCTGAGTCGGTCGATGAATTTGATAATTGCCTTGGAACCGGCTACGAAGGCTGGCAGATTGACTGGATCAGAATTGACAATTAAAGGGGTGTAGCCCTCATTATCATTCGTGCCCTGGATTGCATTCCCAGGCACGACAGATATGGAGTGCTGATCAGGAAGTTCCCGGGGTAAGCCCGGACATCGGGGTACACCCACATAAATTCACTGGCGTGAATTTTGTGAGTGCCACAAAAATAAAACCTGGTTTGTGCGGCGCCTGTAAAATCCGCGATGGTGAAGGTGATAATGTTCGTTAATTTACAAGGCGGAATTATCCAGTTGGCTTCCGGGAGTTGCCTGTAACTTCTTTAATTCCCCTCTCCATGATCTCCCATCCTGGAGAAATACTCATTACTCCTTTTCTCCATTTCCTCGGGTGTCAGGTCTTCCTTGTGTGTCGCTACCGACCACTTATGCCCATACGGATCGATCAATAATCCGTACCTGTCTCCCCAGAACGTATCTTCAAGCGGAAATCCGACCTGGCAGCCGGCGTCGACAGCCTGCTGGAAAATCTTGTCGACATCCTCCACATACAGGTGCAGCGTGACGGGGGAATTTCCGATCGACGATGGCGAAAGCATATTAGACTGCGGCCACTCGTCGTTCATCATTATCCGCGAATCTCCGATCTGCATCTCGGCATGCATGACAGTCTTGCCATCCGGCATCAACGCAACATGAATCTTTTCAGCGTCGAATGCCTTCTGGTAGAAATTGAGCGCTTCATCGATACCCTTCACGACAATATAAGGGGTGATGGTGTGGTACCCATCCGGTACTGGTTTAACATTACCCATGGTTCTTCTCCTAAATGTGTTTTCTTTTAAATGTAATTAAAGGTGAATGCACAAAATATAATAATTTGAAAGAATTGTAAATAAATTCCATGGCATGAAATGGAAATTTCATGGGACAAAAAAAGTCCCGGACAAATATCCGGGACTTTGAGTTCCAGTTTAACTTGCTTTACTGCACTTCGAATATCCGTAATCCGTTCGACGTGGTGTTGTAAAGGTAACCGTTGTACACCCAGATGTGACTCGGGTCACAG
>DASWIV010000166.1:0-11123 GCA_036397475.1 bacterium | reverse complement strand
GCAGATGATGGTGCCTTTTGAGGTACTTGAACCTACCGGCGAATAATCCCCGGCAGTTAAATTACGTTTTGTCTGACTAATACAGATTAATAATCGGATGCCGTTCGCATGCGATTCTATATTGTGTCGGAGGATAACATGAGAACTTTGAGCAGCCTCGATCAGCCTGTGCCGAAACATAGAGCCCCAATGCTGACCAAGCATAAAGGTTATATTCTCCATTACCTTTATGATAACGATACATGCCTGCTCTCGGTAGAAGGCGAATTAAGCCATGGAAATGCAGCGGAACTCCTGAATATCATCCAGACCACTTTCAGGTCCGGAATCAAGCGTATCATTATGGACTGGCGCTTGATGACTTACTGCGACTCTACGGGGTACAGTATCCTGATCAAGCTTCACAAGTACCTGAAAGAACGGCAGCATCTCGAATTGATCATGTACGTCCAGCCAGGGAATGTGCATAAATCCCTTAAGGGACTCGGATTCCCGAAGATCCTGAAGATCTCCACCGACGAATCGATCCTCAAGCGTGAATGGAATTTCATTCCGGGTTAATTCAATCGTATTTAATCGGATAATAATAGCAGGCCGGGATTTTACCCGGACATCTACGTGTGTCCGGATTTTAGTATGGACGAAGAAAAAACCGAACAAGCGACACCACACACCCGCAGGCGCGCCCTGGAGCGTGGCCAGATTCCGCGGAGCCGCGAGCTCGTGAGCGCATTCGTGCTTCTGGTCGGGTTTATAACACTGTACCTGGTTATCGGATGGTGGGGAAATATTTCCTGGAGAATGTTCGAGGATACGATCGGAAACATGCAGGCTCCATCGTACAACGAGCAGAGCATAAATGAGATTCTGACATACACTATCTTCAAAATTTTCGAATACCTGTGGCCGCTATTTGTCGCTACATCGCTGATAGCTCTTCTTTTAAACCTGGTCCAGACCAGGGGTAATGTAAGCCTGGAGCCCATACGCCCGAAACTTAACAATATTAATCCTCTCAAGGGAGTCCAGAGAATGTTCTCGATGAGGGGATTTGTCGAACTGGTCAAAGCTGTACTGAAGATAGGCATGGTAGTCCTGGTAACGTGGATGTACGTGAAAGCGAATCTTCCGGCAATTGTCCAGGCTCATATGCTGGAACCGATGGCGTATGTCCCATATTTCGGAATGCATGCGTTCAAGCTGGGGATGTGGATCATCGCGTTGTTTATCCTGCTTGGAATTTTCGATTACATGTATCAGATCCGGCAGCATGAGAAGGACATAATGCTGACCAGGCAGGAAGCCAAGGAAGAATACAAGCAGATGGAGGGAGATCCGCTTGTCAGGGGACGTATGCGGGCACGCCAGAGGCAGATCGCAATGTCGAGGATGTTGAGGGAGGTGCCACGGGCTGATGTGGTTATTACAAACCCGACCCATTACGCAATCGCCCTGAAATATGAAGAAGATATGCCCGCGCCACAGGTTGTCGCCAAGGGAAAAGGCTCGATAGCGGAGAGAATAATCCAGATCGCGAAGCAGTTCGATGTCCATATCCACAGGGATCCGCCCCTGGCGAGATCGCTTTATTCAATGGTTGAGGTCGGCGGTGTGATTCCTTATGAATTCTATGTGGCGCTTGCCGAGGTACTGGCATTCGTGTTCAAGACTAAGAAGAAGTACAGGAAGATGAGAAAAAAAATGGCAATGAACGCATGAATTTTAAAAATTATGTGACTTATGTTAAATATTCGTATATAATCCTCTTTCGAGAGTTGCCATCGAGGCAGTTCATCCTATTTCAATTCGGAGTGTAAAGTAAATGAGTGAGAGTAAAAGAGTAGTAGCAGACTGCAGAGCTTTTCCAGACAGCAAATGCTCGCTAACCATCTCAGGTTCTGAAGAAGAGGTTCTTGCTGTAGCGGTGCGCCATGCAGTAAACGAGCATGGCCACGAGGATACCCCCGAGCTTGTAGATATGGTAAAAGGCATGCTGAAAGAAGAGTAACGTCAGCAGAACCTGAAATACTTTCAGTACGATTATTTGTGATTGAGTGGCGGAAGAAGCCACTCAGTTTTTTATATATAATCCCTGTCACGCTCAATTTCCAAATTCAAGTCAGGTCAATGTTCAACAAATTCTATTTTGAGTTCAGCATCGAGTGCTTCAGCAATTTTTTTCAGTGTTTTTAATTCCATATTGCGCCCATTTTCAATCCTGGAAATTATGGAAGCACTGGTCTTAATTCTCGCGGCAAGTTCAGTTTGAGAAATTCCGTGCTTTTTTCTTAGCTGTGCGATTTTTACCGCTATTCTCAGATCGTCCAATCCTTCATCGAAAGCATCCCTGAATTCTGGAGATTTCATTAATGCCTTTTTATGCCTTGAGAATACTTTCCGTTGTTTATCTGATCGCTTCATAATAAGTCCTGTCATTTATCCTTAATTTTGTGGTCACGCATCATTCTCTTTATGGATATAGCTTTATTGATTCAGGCAGTTTTTCTGATGTCTTTCTGAATCCATGTAGCCGAACAAATCTGCGCTTTTTATCAGCATAATACAGAATCATGTATAGATTACGTCCCAATCTGGTCCCGAGCTCTCTTAACTTTCCCTCAATCTGGCTGGAATATGGGAATGGCAGTGCAGGTCCAAATTCTTCCAGCATTTGAATTGTCTGGAAAACTTTCGCTGCATCTTTAACCGGTAAACTATCCAGAAATTCCATAACAGGGAAATTGCCTTGATCATCCTAATAATATTCTATCTCCCATTTCATATCATTTATAATATATCACAAATGATATGGATTATCAATATTCCACCAGATGATTTTTAAATGCCAAACTGGGTGTAAAACTATAACTCAATGGTCACCTTTAATTCATGCTTGACAAACATTCACGTAGTGCTATTATCCACTTTCCACGGATTACTCCGCCGTAACTTAACCGGCGGATAGTTTTTTCGGAGAACAACCAAAGTGAAAATTCAGGAATACCAGGCACGTGAGATCTTTCGAAACCACGGAATCCCTGTGCCCCAGGACGGTGTCGCGACATCCCCCGACGAAGCCAAGCGTATCGCGGAAGACCTCGGCGGCACCACTGTCATTAAAGCCCAGGTCCTTGTAGGCGGACGTGGCAAGGCCGGAGGTGTCAAGCTCGCGAAGAATGCCAACGAAGCCAAGGACCACGCCATAGCCATTCTTGGAATGGATATAAAGGGATTGCGAGTGGAAAAAGTCCTGGTCGCGCCGGCTGTCGATATTGAGAAGGAATATTATGTCGGGATTACACTGGACCGCAATAAAAAACAGCATGTTGTAATTGTCTCACCCGAAGGCGGAGTTGATATCGAGCAGGTCGCCGAGAAAACGCCCGAAAAGGTTGGGAAACTGTGGATAAATCCTGCCTACGGGCTTCACCAGTACGAATTGAGGGAGGTTCTTTTCGATATCGGATTTGAGCCGGAGGTTATTCCGAGGGCAGCGGCTATTCTCGATAGATTGTACAAATGCGTGGTCGCGAACGACTGCTCACTTGCCGAGATCAATCCTCTGGTAAAAACGTCCGATGGAAAAGTGCTTGCCATCGACGCCAAGATAAACATCGAGGATAACGCCCTGTTCAGGCATGCGGCACTCAAGGAATTGCGCGAATCGGAAGATAATGACCCGATCGAAAAAGAAGCGCACCATCGTGGACTGACCTATGTCCGTCTCGAAGGTGGAAATGTTGGCATAATCGGAAATGGAGCCGGACTTGTCATGGCTACAATGGACGAGGTCAAGCGGGTTGGGAAGGGAATCGCCACTCCTGCCAATTTCCTTGATATAGGTGGTGGAGCCAGGGCGGAAGTGGTCAAAAACGCGCTTGATGTGGTTTTGATGGACCCGAATGTTAAAGCGGTCCTGATAAATGTTTTCGGCGGCATCACGCGATGCGACGAAGTCGCGAAAGGCCTTCTCGAGGCGATCGAGAGTATCGACCTGAAAGTTCCTCTTGTTATCAGGCTGGCGGGAACCAATGTCGAGGAAGGAAAAGCCCTGCTGGTCGACTCGAAGGAACTGACAGCAGTCGACAGCCTCAACGAAGGTGCGACAAAAATTACAGAGTGGCTTAGTTGAATTAAACCGAGGACCGAGCGATGAGCATAATTATCGATGAAAAAACGAAAGTGATTGTCCAGGGAATGACCGGACGCGAAGGGTCGTTCCATACAAAACAGATGGTTATCTCGGGAACGACTGTTGTTGGTGGAGTTGTCCCCGGAAAAGGCGGTCAGGATCTGGATGGCATCCCGGTTTTCAATACCGTCAGGGAAGCCATTGAAAAGACCGGGGCGAATGCCAGCATGGTATTCGTGCCGGCAGCATTTGCAGCCGACGCCGCTCTTGAAGCGATTGACAATGATCTTGAAGTGATTGTCCTGATTACTGAAGGCATCCCGACGCAGGACATGATCGAGGTCTACCACCGTGCGAAAGAAAAGGGGTCGATTCTGATAGGTCCGAATTGCCCCGGGATCATTTCTCCAGGCAAATGCAAAATCGGAATTATTCCACACCACATTGCCACTCCCGGACCTGTCGGACTCATCAGCCGGTCGGGAACACTTACCTATGAAATTGTCGATTTTCTCACGAAAGCGAAGATCGGACAGTCCACCTGTATTGGAATTGGCGGCGATCCGATAATAGGGACGACCTTCAGGGATGTCCTGATGAAATTCGAGCAAGATCCGGAAACCGATGTGATTATCCTTGTCGGTGAGATCGGCGGACGCGACGAGCAGGAAGCCGCTGAAATGATCAAATCCATGAACACTCCTGTAATAGCTTTTATCGGGGGACGGACGGCTCCTCCGGGAAAAAGAATGGGGCATGCCGGAGCGATTGTAGGGGGCAAGGATGACACAGCCGATGCCAAGGTAGCCGCTCTTGAGGCTGCAAAAGTTCCCGTCTGCGATACGGTACAGGAAATTGTTGAAAAAACCCTCGAATTTTTGAACGCAAGGGTTAGTTAAATGTTATAATAGTAGTGACGTAAAGCTTTGGAATTACGATAGAAAATACTATTGGGGGCCAGGGTCCCCATATTGTATTTTCCGAAAAATCCAGGCTACGTTAATTTCACGGAGAATCTCATAGGGGGGATTCGAGATGAAATGGCAGACTCGAATTGAGGATCTGATCAGTTCCCATCCAAACTCATATCTAAATCCCGACAGAGCCAGGCTGATACAGGATGCTGTCGACCGCTGGGAAGCGATTCTCTCAAATAATGGCGCACTTGCGACCTGGACCCCGCCTGAGTCTACCGGACGGTCGCCATAGGACACAGTAATTGTCAGGAGGGAAGAATCCGCGCATAAGGTCGACTGGGATTCACCTAACAATATTCCGATTACCGAGGAAACATTCGATATGGAGATGGCTGACGCACTGATGTACCTCAAGCATAAGTCGCGGCTCTATGTTACCGATCGATGCCTAGGCGCCGATTCCAACTATGCGCTTCCGATACGTACCGTGACCTGTCACGCGCTTACGTCGCTCTTCACTCACAACATGTTCCGCCCGATCCGCGAAAAGATCGAACAGAGCGTGTTTCATGGGAAGCAGTTTACCCTTGTCGTAGTGCCGTACGTAAAACTCAAGCACGAGCGGTACAAGGGAAGGCTTCGGAAGAAATCCGACGGAACCACGATTGAAGAAGAAATTACCGCGCAATGTCCTGCTTGAAGAAATTTTCAACACGTTATGAATGTGTAAAAAATTCGCATCAATATAAGTGGCAACCGGCAACTAATAAAAATATTTTTGCGATTGAGAATTTGCAATCGTAATTGTAAAATGCGGTTGAAGGATTAAGACCCACTGGAATGGGACCTGTAATCCCCGAAACTGGGATCCAAAAATAATATAGGTAAATACGGAGAGACGATCATGGCATGGTGCCTGGATTGTAGCTACGAATATGCTGAAAGCATGGAAAGTTGCCCATCGTGCGGCAATGCAGTTAATGGACGCGCCGGAAAAAACGGTCTCGTCTCAATAGGGAGAAAAAAATTCCACGCGATCAGGGCTGTCAGCGACAACAACATTGCAAAATCAATGAAAGCTCACCTGGAAGAAAACGGTTACGAGGTTTCATTGAAAAACGGCGAGTCAAAAATTTCCACCACACTCGGACTCGACCCCTCCTATGAAAATCTGGTCATCCTGTTAGTTCCTCAAGATCAGGCGTCGGACGCTGCGAAAATGTTACGGACAGATTCAGTCGAAGTGTCGGATGACCTTTCTGACATCGTAATTGGGAAGGAAGATGACGATTTCGAGGACGATTTCGATTATCAGGATGACGACCCGCTATTAGGCAACGATGTATTTGAATATTTCGACGATTTTCAGGATAATTACTGATTCCTGATGATCTTACCTTCCCATCAAAAGCCAAACAGATCCGTAATTTCAATTGGGAGCAACGTCGGCGACCGCCTGAATAATCTTCAACGGTCTATTGACCTGTGGAGCAAGGTAAATTTCTTCGATCTGATTGCAATTTCCCGGATTTATGAGTCGAAACCTCTCGGGGAGGGTAAGTTTTCAGGCGATTTTTACGATATATCCATTGCAGCGGATGTATTTCTCGAGCCGATCGAACTCCTCAATACTGCGCTGGGCATTGAAAATCTGTGCGGACGCGATCGATTAGAGGAAAAAAAGTCCGGACATCGCAACCGAACAGCAGATTGCGATGTCATATTTTACGGTGATAAATCGATCAACCTGCCGGAACTGAAGATTCCCCATCCGAGATGGACCGGTAGGGACTTCATTATCGAGTCACTAAAGGATCTTAAGGAGCACCTGACCCCATGGCAAACGGCTAATCTGCAGGAAGCGGAAAAGAGCTTTAACTACGATTATACACCTTGCCGGGTGGCCAAAGATGTGATAAATTTCAGGTAGATACCGCTTGGATCGGCAGCGACCGAGACGGGTTAGACATTAATCAGGATTAATTCCTGGATCATTGGAACCCGCCCGATTCGCACGGGCGTTTTTTAATGATTCATTAAAAGGAAACCATCCGTTCTACCAGAACCGGAGGATAGGATGACCACAGGAAAAGTCACAGTCCGAACAATACGGGCATTGAAAAAACGGGGTCAGAAATCTGTCTGGCTGACCGCCTACGATTATCCCACAGCCCTTTTGATCGACCAGGCCGGTATCGACGGAATCCTTGTAGGCGATTCTCTCGGTATGGTCGTACAGGGCCATAGTACAACACTACCGGTTACCCTTGATGAAATAATCTACCACTGCAGGATGGTTTCGCGTGGCTCGGCTAAGGCAATGGTTGTTGGAGACATGCCGTTCGGATCCTTTCAGGGCAGTACCGATGCCGCGATTGAAAATGCCATTCGACTTGTCAAGGAAGGAAACTGCGAAGCGGTCAAATTCGAAGGCGCAGGACGCAATCTCGAGTTAATGGAACGTCTGGTAAACGCGGGAATTCCGGTAATGGCTCACCTGGGACTGTTGCCGCAGTCAATTCACGCCATAGGCGGATTCAAGGTCCAGGGAAAAGTCGCAAGGGCTGCTGAACAGCTGCTTCTTGACGCGAAACGTGTTGAATCCGCTGGAGCATTTTCGCTGGTGCTTGAATGTATTCCACAGGAAGTAGCGAAAATGATCACGGCTGAACTGGAGATTCCCACTATCGGCATCGGCGCGGGAAAAGACTGCGACGGGCAGATCCTCGTATTTCATGACGTGATGGATCTTCTTCCGGGATACCAGCCTAGGTTTGTCCGAAAATATGCTCATCTTGGTAATGAGGTCGTGAATGCCGCGAAACGATATATCGAGGATGTCAGAAGCGGCGAGTATCCGTCGAATGATGAAAGCTTCTCAATGAAAGATCACGATTTGAAAAAAATGTTCGAATCGCCAGGTCTGGACGATCCGGAAGACGCTGCGTAAATAATGATGACTGTAAAGGTCGAAATAGAAATTCTGAGGACTCCATCGGCTATGCAGGAATGGTCGAGGTCGAAGCGCCTGTATGGCAGGACCATCGGAGTTGTTCCAACCATGGGTGCGCTTCACGAGGGGCACCTGTCGCTGCTCCGGAAGTCTTCGTCTGAATGCGACGAGACGATTGTAACTATTTTTGTAAATCCGCTCCAGTTCGGGCCATCGGAAGATTTCAATAAGTATCCGAGGGACGAAGGTACCGATTTGATGATGGCTGCAGATGCCGGCGCGACAGTCGCGTACTGCCCTGGTGTAGAGGCAATGTACCGCGAAGGAAGCTCGATCTACGTAATTGAGGATGAGATGTCGAAAGTCCTCTGCGGAAAATCGCGCCCGGCTCATTTCGGGGGAGTCCTGACAGTTGTCGCGAAATTGTTCAACGCGACACTTCCGGACAGGGCGTACTTCGGCAAAAAAGATTACCAGCAGATGCTTTTGATCAGAAAAATGGCGGATGAACTCGATTTTCCGCTGGAAATAGTACCTTGTCCTGTCGTAAGGGAATCTGACGGGCTCGCGATGAGCTCCCGCAACAAATATCTATCTGAGACTCAACGGCTCGATGCCCTTTGTTTAAAGGCTGGTATTGAAAACGCGAAAATGAAGTTTGAGGATGGCGAAAGGAATCCACGAGAAATTGAAAGTGCAGCCAGAGAAATGATAGAAGGAATTAAATCCGCGCGGATAGATTATATCGAATGCCGCGACGCTGAAACACTTGCTGATATCGATTTAATTGAAAATTCCGCGGTACTTGCACTCGCGGTCTTCATTGGAGATACGAGATTGATCGATAACACTGTACTTATCCCCTCGGAAGGGGGCATATAAAAAATGATAAGAGAATTCATGCACGCTAAACTTCACCGGGTGACGGTAACGAGGGCGGATGTCAACTATGTTGGCTCCGTCTCGATCGATGTCGACCTGATGGAAGCAGTCGGGATTCTTCCGAACGAGAAGGTCCAGATTGTTAACCTTAACAACGGGGAGAGATTCGAAACCTACGCCATTGAAGCACCTCGCGGATCCAGGGTGATCGGCATGAACGGTGGCTGTGCGCATCTTGCGAAGGTTGGCGATATCTGCCTCATCATTGCCTATGCCCAGCTGTCTCCGGGTGAAAGTATAAACGCCAGGGTAGCAATACTTGGCGAAGGCAATGAAATTGAAGCAATGGTTGAAGAACTAATTAAGCTGACCGAACACGACGCCCTCAAGCCCGGTAACATCGATTCGATTGAGGAAATTGCAAGGAATTAGTTTTTCTATGGACCACGTCTGAAAAGACAGGAGTTGGACAACATGACAATCCAGGAAAGAATCAGGGATTTAAAAACCGCGAAAAACGCCGTGATTCTCGCGCATAATTACCAGCTTCCTGAAATTCAGGATGTCGCCGACGTATGCGGAGATTCACTCGCGCTCGCAAGAACTGCAGCCAGGCTGGACTGCGAGATGATTGTATTTTGCGGTGTCAGGTTTATGGCTGAGACGGCAAAACTGCTGTCTCCGGAGAAAAAGGTCTTAATGCCGGATTATCACGCGATCTGTCCGATGGCGAAAATGATCGATGTCGAGACGGTGAGAGAATTGCGCGAAAAATATCCGGACGCAGTTTTCGTCGCTTATGTGAACACGACGTCGGATGTCAAGGCGGAAGTTGACCTGATTGTCACAAGCGCAAACGCTCTCGAGGTCATCAACAGGATTCCGGAAGACAAAAGAATTGTATTTATCCCGGACAGAAATCTGGGATCGTATCTTAAAATAGAGACGGGCAGGGACATAATTCTGTATGAGGGATTCTGCCCGACTCATGAGCGGATAGTCAAGGAAGACATCGATCTTGCCAGGGATAAATGGCCTGGCGCGATAGTTATCGCCCATCCCGAATGCCGCGAATCAGTTCTGGAGATCTCAGACCATATTGCGGGAACATCCGGAATGATAAATTTCAGCCGCGACAGTGAACACAATGAGTTCATCATCGCTACTGAACAGGGCATGCTGCACAGGCTTCGAACAGAGGTCCCGGACAAAAAATTCTATTCGCCGTCTGAACTGAACATATGTCCGAACATGAAAAAAACTACAATTGCAAAACTTCTTCACAGCCTCGAAACTGAAACTGTGGAAGTTGAAATACCCGAGGAAATAAGGCTGCCGGCACTGCACAGCCTCAATTCCATGGTCGCGTAATTACGCGGAGCTGGTTAATAAATGAAAGTCGCGATTATAGGGCTGGGAGCCATAGGTGGGTTCCTTCTGGGGGAGCTTGCGCCGGATACGGACTTTGAAATATCCGCTATATGCGAGATCGATGAACAGAAAGCGGGAAAGATCCTGACAGCCCTGCATCTGCCGGACGGATTGTTATGTGAAATCGATGAGATTCCGGACAATACTGACGTCTTTGTCGAAGCTGCGTCAGGCTCTGTAGCATATAAAGTCGCCGAACTGGCTTTATCCCGCGGAAAAATCGCTGTGATTGCCAGTATGGGCGGACTAGGCGATATCGACAACCTGGTCGAACTTGCGAGGCGGAATGGAGGAAGATTGCTTCTGCCGTCGGGCGCGATTGCCGGTCTCGATGCCCTGAAAGCTGTGCCAAAGGAAAGCATTAAATCTGTCACCATGAAATCGACAAAACCCGCCGGAAATCTCGCCGACACTGAATATATTAAATCGAAAGGGCTCGATCTGAATTTAATCAATGAGCCAGTAAAAGTATTCGATGGTATGGCAAGAGATGCCGCAATTGCGTTTCCGAAAAGCGCCAATGTCGCCGCGACACTTGCCCTGGCCACTGTCGGACTGGACAATATGAGGGTCGAGATCTGGGCGGATCCATTTTCAGACCGTAACCGTCACTGGCTTCAGGTGGAAAGCGGACATGGACGGATTATCGCGAATGTTTCCAATGTTCCGTTTGAAATTAATCCCAGAACAAGTAAACTCGCCGCGTACAGTATTCTTGCTGCGATAAGGAACCTGGTTAATCCTGTAGTAATAGGAACGTAAAGTGGAATTAAAAAGCGAACAGTATGTTAACAGTTATCCGTGGGAG
>DASWIV010000165.1:0-5359 GCA_036397475.1 bacterium | reverse complement strand
TGGAATAGAATGTGGAATAAAACTGGGGGAGGTCCAGCAGGGCAATGTCACCGCGACGCAACTGGCGGGGCGGAGGAAGAAGTGAAAGCGGATTGGTCCGTTCGATCGCGTTCCATTCTATCCACGACCACGGCGTACCGTTTTTCTGATAATAGTTATTGGTCCAGACAGGATAAGCTCCAGCGGCTTTAATCATCTGGGCTATCTGGTCGATCTCATTGATTGTCGGGGGATAGTTATTATCCGGTTCGATTATGACGAGCGGGATCTTTCCTTTTCTAAGTACCTGGCTGATTGTAAGCAGCAGGTGCGCTGCCGAGGTCCTGCTTGTATTGTTGATTGCTTCGAATGACCTGGATGAAAGGCGAAAGCCAATTGCAGCTCCGTTGACGTTGGATTGAGACAGTTGCCACGACGAATCGGGTATCATCACGTGAGACAGATATCCATTATCGTCGCGGTAGTTCAATGCGGGTTCCATACCGATAAGGATCAAATGGCTGTCATCGACTTCCCGCAGTGCTGAAATGGTCGTATCGAAAACCGATCTCTTCCACGACAGCCTCATGTTATAAAACGCCCTGTAATTGGGGTCATCATCCCACGAGTTGGTCGAGTAACGCGGTTTAGGATAAGGCATACGGTTTATTCCGGTAGCCTGGTAAAATCGATTCACTGTATACGGTGAGTAGTCACTGATGCCGAGGATACCGTTACGTCCGCCGCCCGGGTAAGCGAATGTAACCGGACCGTCGACTAGCCATCCAAGGAGAGCGTTATTATCTTTCAGGCTGTAGTACAGCGTGTAAATAATTTCCTCGATCGACCTGACAGTGTCAGGGTGATACATGATCGGGACACCGGTACCATCATTCCATCGCAAGGCACCATCGTTTCCCATTATGGTTTCCCGTTCAGGATCCACAAGAAAGCTAAGGCAGACGCGGTCGGATCCATTCTGTCCCTGGAAGAACCACTGGGGAGCGCGTTTGAATTCGAGGGAAATAAGAACACCCATCTCAAGATCGGATGCGAATTCCATTATTTCCTGCACCCTGGCTGTCTCGACCTTATCCGCCTGCGGTTCCAGGCCCGGCCAATCCAGGCGCAGGACGTAGGTGCGAAAACCCATATCGTGGGCTTTCTGCAAATTGGCGTGAATCTGCTGGTTTGTCAAGGCACTGATGGGTCCGGGCGACATCGTCCCGGATGGGTCGTAATAATCGCCATAGCGCCTTAGAATCGGGATCTGCTGAGAATTATCGGTATAAATTTCAACGCCGGGATAATTTTCAGTTTGTGCAACCGTCTCGTCCGCGACCGGTGCCTCCAGAGGAGATCCGCTGTCGGTTAGAGGGCCTATGTCGGGAATCCAGGTTGATACGAAGTCAGGCTGAACAACAGACGTCACTACAGATGCATCCTGACCGGACGCGGGGCCTGAGACCGTGAAATATACGGACATCGTGAGGATGAAAACCACATAAGTCCATATGTAGGCGGATCTGAATTTTCTATTTTCGCCGGGTTTACACATTGAGAATAATTTTGATTCAGCCTTTTCGCTCGCTTATCAGCTTTATAATCTCCCGAGCCCGGGAATTCCAGGAATTTTCCCTGGCAACAGCGATTCGCTTACCCCTGACTTCCTTATCGGCGGGTTCCTTGACCGCCACTTCAAGAAGCATAACAAATTCGTCCGGTGTCCCAGCAAGGTAGACCAGATCTTCATTCCTGGCGACCTCCGGGATAGGAGTTGAAACAACCGGCATTCCAAGGGAGAAATATTCATATAGTTTAAGGGGATTTACAACCCTGGTAAGCTCATTGAGCGCGAAAGGGATCGTGCCGACGTCGAACCCTCTCACGTAGAACGGAAGCTCATCATAGTTGACACGTCCGGGTGCCAGAATGTTCGGTAATGATGACGGGAGTTTATCGTCTCGTTTCCATGTGCCAAGCATGACAAAAGACCAGTCCGGATGCCGTTCTGCAGCATTGTAGATATGGTCCAGTTCAAGCCATGGGGCAATATCTCCCATGTAACCGATGACCGGACGAGGCAAATCGTCGGGATCATATAAACGATCACCACCGGAAGGGATAATTCCCGGATTATTGTAATGGTCGGGATCGCATCCATTTCTGATCAGGAATGTATTTTGATTGAGATGGCTGAGTTTTTGCTGTAACTCCGGAGCGGTGGTAAGGATAATGTCCACCTTTGTTCCAGCCCGGTTAAGCGCATCTTCGATTCCTTCGCGATATTTTTCCTCGCCGGGAAATTCACCCCAAGCATCGAAGCAGTCGAACAGGGTAAATTTTTCATTGTAAAGCCCGAGCGCCGGAGCTGCAGAGGGCGAGCACAACCATAAAATTATCTCTTTGCCATCGGGGAGCAGCGGAATCAGGGCTTTCGCGGTCCGTTCAGATGTAGATTCAATCGATTTCAGGTAGCCGAATGTTCTCGGGGTACAAGGTGGCGATTTGAAAAGATGCAGCCTGTCGGATATTTTCTGCAATCCCTTTTTATAAGCTGTTAATTCCGGATCGAACAGGGCACCGTCGAACATGCGCTTGATCACCGATGGAGTTGATTCCACGTAAATGACGTCCATGTACGCGCTCAGCTCGCGGGCAATATGCTGATGGCGCTGCATCAGTCCATGGAACGGAATGGCTTCAAGCATCAGTAAAACGCTGTTCGACACGCCACTCATTCCCTCGCCTCCCTCGCCAAGCCGAGACCTTTAGCCCAAAGTCTGAATACGAAGGCGTTCCAGTGATAGTGTGGAAGATATTTCTGTTTTCCCGACGGTTGAAGCATGATCCGCAATCCGAAGTAAGCGACCTTCAATATTGAACCAAGCACGGTACAGAACATGTACCACCACAACAAGGGAGGTGAGTAATGCTTGCGGAAAAACTTCTTGGCACTATCGTACAGGCGCATCCGTCGATGCCCTGTCATGCGCTCGAAACTTTTGCCTTCGAGATGGACAATTTTCGCTCCAGGAAAGAACATCACTTTATAGCCCGCTTTTTTAATTCTCCAGCACCAGTCGGTCTCTTCGAAATAAGCGAAAAAAGTTTCAGCGTCGAACATTCCAGTTTTTTCGATGACCTCTCGTTTTATGAAGAAAGCGGCACCCGAAACATAGTCTATTTCCAGTGGCTCAGTCATTGAATCATCCGGGATCACGCCAAGCGCGCGCCGTTTGAGTCCTCCCACAGAACCGGGAAGAAAAGCTCCGGAGAAAAGGCTGGAAAAGTCCGGGAAGAATCCAAAGCTGGTGGTTGGTGTCCCGTCATCGTGGACAAGCAGCGGACCAGCGACTCCGTATTTGTCGTCCGACTTCAGAAAATCGACCGTTTTAACAATGCTGTCATCAAGAAGAATGATATCTGAATTCAGAAGTATGAGGATATTCCCCTGAGCCACTTCTATACCCTGGTTGTTGCCTCCTGTGAATCCGAGATTTTTCTCATTCAGGATAACGGTAAAATTCGGATGGCTGCCATATTTTTCAGGAAGGATTTTTTCAGATCCGTCTGATGAGGCGTTATCGATGAGGATTACTTCCCATGGTCTTGATGGTGGAAATTTGAGAAGGCTTTCGACACAGTCGGTGGTTATATCGAGAGTGTTCCACGAGAGAATGACAATGCTTATTTCAATCTCTCCTCCACTCAATTCAGGTAGCCAAGTCCTTTCAGGAGGTCTTCCATCTCACCGGAATCTTCACCGCTGATATCAGTGCCTTCCCCGGAATCTATTTCGAAGGTGTCTACCTTTGGCGGGTGGAAGGTCATGAAATTTTCTTCAATAGCAAGCCTGATGATTGTCCCATCCATGCCTTCATCCAGTTTCAGCCCGCAGCAGGTCAGGATAGTGGGAGCGACATCGGCAATCGATGGTTTTTCCAGCTTGACGCCGGAGATGATCATCGGACCCTTCAGAATAATGATGCCTTCGCGGCGGTGAAATCCCGCCCGTGGCTGCGACCATGGACAGATCAAAGGAGGCTCGGCATCTTCTCCGGCCACTATGCTGTGGTCTCGCAGGCAGTACATGATATCAGGGGCATCGTTGAGGCTTTCGCCCGAATAGACATTCTCCCGTGGTTCTACCCAGTCGAACATGAGTCCACCATCAGGATGCTTGAGGCTTTTGAGCCTGGAGATAATTTCATCCCTGAGATTATGATATTCGCCGCCTGCCAGGACTATTCCATGAGGTTCCCTGCCCTTGACGTTTAAAAAGATACCCTGTTCGACAGAACCTCCCGAGTAAGCTCTGGTATTTTCCCAGTCTAAAAGCGCATATGGATCCCATCCGGGAATCGATCCTGTAGCGCCCGCTACCTGACCCCCTCCTCCCATTAAGGGTCTTAGTAATTTTTTAATCCCTTCGGGGAGAACACGTCCGACCTTTTTACGGAAACTGTCGGTAACTTCTTTTTTAAACGACAAATATCCATTCTGCTGAAGCAGTTGATTAGTTTTCAGGATCTGGTCCAATGGACCGAATCCATGGTCGCTCATGATTACCAGGAGATCGTCATCTGAAATGGTTGACGCAAGTTCCCGAACCACATTATCCATCTCTACCAGGACATCCTCGATTTTCGCCTTGAGTTCAACCTCCCATTCTTCAAGAGGCGGATCTTCGTCCCGGGGAACTATTACTTTCCAGAAAAGGTGGCTCAGCCGGTCGGGAGCCACAATAACGCACGCTGTCAGATCTTTCGGATATTTTTCAAACAAATAGAGGAGCGCTTTCATGCGCCCTACCATCGCGGAGCGGACCTGGTCGACAAATTTTTCGCACGTCTCCGGATCGCGGACATCGGGACTCTCGCCTCTCATCAGGTCGATATCGCTGATGTATTCTCCTGTTTCACGAATTATTTCATCGACCAGTCCTACTGGAAGACCAATATCGTCCCGGGTTGGCGGTACCGGCATTCCACCGATTATGTAGCCGTTGACCGGTTTTGGAGGGAAGGTCAGCGGAAGGTTAGTCAATCCGACCGTTTTGTCCTGCGCGGAGAAAATATCCCACAGAAGAGGACCTTTTATTACGTGGTGAGTCACCCAACTGCGTTTTGTAGACTCGGATCCCATTCTTCGGCGGAAATCGAACACTCCATGACGTCCGGGGTTGCGTCCGGTATAAAAACTCGACCATGCGGACGCAGTAACCGGTGGGATGGTGCTCATCAGGACCCCATGTGAGCCATTTTCCATTAACGATTTTATATAAGGCAGTTTTCCGCGGTCGATAAGCGGCTTGAGCAGATCCCATGTAGCACCATCGAGACCAATAATCAGAACCCTTGGGGACGGGTTCACATCA
>DASWIV010000164.1:0-3332 GCA_036397475.1 bacterium | reverse complement strand
ATGTATTTTCTTAATGACATGATAGAAGACTGGCCTTGTAAAATGAACGGATGATTTCCGGACGGCGTCGAATGGTCCTCACGGCTCTCCTGAGTCTTTCGCCTAATTCCATGAGAGAGTTGTTCACGCAATTGACAAGTTCCTTGTTTTTCAACCAATTCCACAAGTACTCATCAGGATTCAATTCCGGCGCATACGCCGGGAATCGATGAATTTCCAGCCTGGGCCACAACATGTCGATCTCGAATTCTACCTCGCGTGCGCGATGTGTCGGACTTCCGTCCCAGATCAGATCGATGGGTCCGGAGATCTGTCGCGCGATGTGCCGTACAAACACCGCGACTTCTTTTGCTCTGATCGAATGGTCGTACATTCGAAAGTACACTTCTCCGTCCAGCGTCACTCCGCTGATCGCTGAAATGCGTCCGCCTCTGAGCGGAAATTTTACGACCGGCGTTTCGCCGACCGGCGCCCATCCGCGACTGACGTGCGGCGACAAATCAAACCCGCTCTCGTCCACGAAAATCAGCGTAGAGCCGCGCTCTTCGGCGTTTTTTTATACGCGGCCACTCTTCGTTTTTCCATTTCTCTATCGCCGCTTCGTCGCGCTGAGTGGCACGCTTCACCGGCTTCTGCGGACTGAATCCCATTTGCCGCAACAATTTTCTTACGTTGCCGGGATGGTAACTTACTCCGTAACGATCTTCGATCAGCTCCGTCACCATAGGGCTTGTCCAAAGCTCGGTCTCGAAGCCGAAGTCACGCGGACTTCTCAGCAACAATTTGCCGAGATCGTCGAGATCTTCCGGCGAGATCTTCTTGTCGCTCCCACGCGGCGGATGACTGTCCAGCGCCTCCCGCAGCCTCCGCGCGAACCCATTTACTCACCGACGGTTGCGTCACACCCAGCACTTCGGTGATCTCATGTTGATACCACCCTTTCTTGTAAAGCTCGACACCGCGTTTCCTGCGATCGGCAAGTTGTTCAAAATACCCTTTTCCTTTCATGGTACAATTATAACCGAAGAGCGCATTCTATGTCGCTACGCGGAGTAATAGTAATCGGATTTAGAGTTTCTCATAACAAAAGCCTTCCTTAACCGGGAGGCTTTACGTTTCTCACTAGCCCAATGCTGAATTCTTTAACAAGAAGAAATTTTCTTGAGTGCCATTCAAACTTTACATTGCCGTATGATGTCGTAAAATTGTATACTCCTTCAGTCCAGAGATATCCCATGCCATTAGACGCTACATCAAATTCATATCCCGTACTGATTTCGGGTTACTACGGATTCGATAATCTCGGCGACGAAGCCATTCTCGAATCAATCCTTCAGTGGTTCGAGTCGCGCGACGATGTTCATCCGGTGGTGCTGTCCAATAAGCCGGAGAAAACCATTAAATCGTATGGGGTTGACTCAATCCCGCGTGCTTCCTTTTTCCCCCTGATAAGAAAAATTGCCGGAAGCCCGCTCCTTCTCCAGGGAGGAGGGGGGCTGCTGCAGGACGTAACCAGTGGACGCAGTCTGACGTATTACCTCTCAATATTGCTCCTAGGCCTGGTGACGGGGCGAAAAGTTGCCGTATTCGGGCAGGGGATAGGGCCGCTTGAAGGGGAGTTTTCGGAGTATTTTGTCGGGGAATTTTTATCGCAATGCGACCTGGTCTGTGTCAGGGATTTCAAAAGTTACTCCATGTGCCAGTCGAGGCTTCCGGTCAACGCGAATCTTCACCTGATGGCGGATACGGCGCTTTTACTTGAGCCTGCGGATGCCGAAACGGTGGACGAGATATTTCTGAAGGAAAACCTGGACCTGGTTGGAAAGCCGCTAATTGGCTGGTCTATCAAAGGGAGTATGAGGGACAAGCGCCAGATTAATGCTCTTGCGAGGGCAATAGACTTGACAATAAATGCAATCGACTGCGGAGTCGCGATATTTCCGTTTCATCATCCTGACGATCTCCAATATGCCGAGACGGTCAGAATGCTGCTCGAAAATAAGGATCAGGTGGAAATTGTCAAGGAAGTGTACCGTCCGAGGGATGTTCTCGGGCTGATAGGAAAGTGCGATATGGTAGTTGGGATGAGGCTGCATTCACTGGTTTTCGCAGCTAACAGGTCGGTTCCGTTTGTGTCTGTCAGCTACGATCCGAAGATCGATGAATTTTCCAGGGAATTTGGAATCAGCCCCGCAGTTCATACGCCGCTTGTGGGGCCTGAGGTGCTTGTTGAGAAGATAGAGGATATGTGGGAGTTGCGTGGACGGATGCGCACAAAGGTCACAGATACAATGAAGAGGCTCAGGGGACGCGCAACAGACGGATTCAGGGCTTTGGGTGACTTTGTCGACAGCCTTCAGCTCAAGCGGCTGCGGGCGGCGTCGAAGGTAAAAAAGCTGAGTGCCGGGAAATCGGAAAAATAATATTTTCTGATATAATTTGATAAAAACTGGTATAAATGGAATTGACATAGTAAAATTATCCTACGGAATAACGGACGTATCGGACTAAATTTCACTGACAAAGCAGTAACTGAATGGGTAAGATAAATACCGTTTAAACCTGATAACCGGGTTTCAGCGATATTATTTTATACAACTCCTTGCGCGGATGGGAAGATGTGGTATTTTTAATGGTATCCCCCATACGCATGGAATGGAAAGGAGGGAAGAATCTGGATACGGACAGTATCCGGATGGAGGCCTTCCCTATGAGCAAGATCCACGAAATCGCGGATACATTAAGCGAGCAGGAACTCATCAACAGGTGCATATCCGGAGACGATGACGCCTGGAGCCAGTTGTACGAAAGATTCTACAACTACATTTTCCACCTTGTTAAAGGCAAGAATTACCGGTTTACGGTTGAGGACACCCAGGATATCACCCATGAGGTTTTCATGGACCTGGTTAAAGGGCTGCCTAACTTCAAGAAGCGGTCAGTCCTAAAGACCTATATCTATACACTTACGCTGAATCGCGTAAGGCAGCACCACAGGAAATTTCTTACGGTCAAACGTGGCGGAAATGTCGAGAAGATGAGCCTTGAGGATGTAGAGATCGATGTTGCCGACCCCAGGATCGCGAATCCGGAGGAAGAAACTCTGGAAAAGCACGAAGTTGAACAGATTCATAATGGTCTGGACCAGCTTCCCGAGGACCTGCGCGAGGTAATCGACCTCAGGTACACCAGGGGCATGAAATACCGCGAGATCGCGGATCAACTGGATATACCCGAGGGCTCTGTCGGAGCATTGTTGCAGAAAGCTCTTCTGACCCTGAAGGGCATGATGGTTCCCGACGCGATATAATCTACCTGACAATTTTAAGAAA
>DASWIV010000163.1:0-8407 GCA_036397475.1 bacterium | reverse complement strand
AGGATAACCGTACGCCGGGTGATTTTCTATATCAGGACCGGGATCAAAATCTATTGTGTCCTCATAAGTTCCGGTTATGTACGCGTTGCCTTCATGATCGAATGCGACGCCCATGCCAGACTCTTCTCCCCAGTCACTTCCCCAGCTGTACGCCCATACATAGTTGCCGTCCGCGTCGAGGTACAGCAGGAAAATATCCCATAAGCCTGTTGCGGTAAGAAGAGCTTCGCCTGGACCGGGATCGAAATCGGCAGTTCCTTCAAATTCCCCGGTGATTATGGTGTTGCCATTCGAGTCAACTGCCATGTCGTAAGCGTAATCCCACATGGGACCGCCGGCATTCCGTGCCCATCCGGCCGCAACATTCTCGGTAATATTAACGTCTACAGGTACGTCAAGCGTATCAGTCTCACCCTCGTTGTCTGTAACTCGCAGATCAACCGAAAATGTACCTGTCGAAGCATACTGAATGACTGGATTGGAATCGGTTCCCGATGTATAACTGTCTCCATATATTCCATCGCCATCGAAATCCCATTCGTATGAAACGATTGGACCACCATCTTCATCCTTTGAAAAGAAAGCGTCGAACTCTATCAGTGTGCCAACATGGTAAGGTGGATTGGTTTTCAATTGCGCATATGCTACAGGAGGCGTATATGTGTCGCCGATACCCAGTGAGAATGGGAAATCCAGAACATCTGTCGCACCTTCATCGTCGGTAACTTTCAGGTCAATAATGTAAGTGGTGGCGACTGAGAATATTACAGTCGGCATGATATCTGTACCTGAATCGTACGTGTCGCCATAAATCCCATCGCCATTGAAATCCCACTCGTATGAAACGATATCCCCGCCATCCAGGTCCTTCGATTCTGACGCATCGAAATCAATTGGATTACCTGCGTTAAATGGAGGATAGGTAGCTAATTTCGCGATTGCCCATGGATCCCACTGTCCGGGACCGACAAAAATATCTAAAGGATAATCCATTACAGCAGTGTCGCCTTCATCGTCGGTCACCCTTAAATTAACCGGGTAAGTTCCTTCAGAATCAAATGAAATTACAGGATGAGAATCGGTACCGGAATCGTATGTGTCTCCGTAAACTCCATCGTTATTGAGATCCCACTCGTAATTTTCGATTAAACCGCCATCTGGATCAAATGAACCGGACGCGTCCAGTTCAATCGGGTCGCCCGGACCGAATGGCCCGAATCCGACAATTTCAGCCCACGCTTCAGGAAATTTGCTGGTCCAGAAGCTGTCTACTTTAGCCGTACCCATAAAATACGCTGTAAGTTTTGCGTCCGCCGGATAAACGTACTGGTCGTCGCCGCTGAAATAATTATCAGGCGAGACACTCTCGATCGCGACCAGGAATGGATACCAGCCATTGCCTGAGAGGGTGATATCGCTGATCTTAATCGCGTAGGTTGCGCTGAACTCATTATTAGAGATAAGTATCTGTTCCAGGTCTGCACCGGTATAAGATTTGTGCCCGCCGTTAATTATTCCATCCGGGGACTCAACGTGTACGGCACCTATTTCGCCGGCGACTCCATTGGGATTTGTATCTCCCTGGTGATCGAATGCCGTTACAAGAAGAACCAGATCTCCACCATTGGTGGATTCATCGACATAATACATGTCGGATGAGTCCAGAACCCTGGCCGCGAACGCTTCTGAAGCATTGGCATTCGCCGGAAAATCTTCAGGAATATTTACAGGAGGATTGGGAGACGGCATCGCCCAGTTTGCGACACAGGCGAACTGGAACTCGTAAACAGGATTGTCGTCGACAACCGGGAATTGCATGATGTATCGCCGCTTCAGGGTGCTCTTCGGGTAAAAATAAGCCCGTGGATTCTCCCACCACGATTCACCAAAATAAAATCCCGGATTGCCGGTCGCATCTATACCATCGCAGAAAAGTTTGTACGGATTTATCGTTGCCGTCCAATTTGAGGACTGGGTGCCTGAATTCAATTCTGTAAATCCGAACAAAGTGTTGTAGCTTGTGAATTCGCTGGCGTTAAACCACCGCGAATATCCATCGGGATTGTACACCACCAGGTCATTCGCACCCGAGTACTTGACAGTCGGGTCAAAACTGGATGTGTTTGATCCATTTCCCATTAAGACTCCACGAACATCGAAACCGGTTGCGAAATCGTGATTCGGGAACGGATGATGCAGGGTTACATCTACAACGACATACCCGGAATACCATTTAGTCTGGGTATCGATAAACACTTCAATCTGATTGTCCGGCACTTCCGGGGGCTGCAGGTATTTCACCATATTCATGGTGAAATCAGCGGTCCTCAGAGGGACAATTTCTGCGGAATTTGTATCGGGATTCAGGAAAATATTCCATAATCCCCACATATTTGTACTATCTGGTCTGGTTGTCTGGGTTACCTGTGGAGCGGTAATATTTTCGCTAACAGGATTTACGTTACTTTTTGAACAGGAAATAAGTAGAAGTAAAGCCAGTGCCAATATCAGCACCGTAGTACCAGCTTTTGTCATTTTTTAATCCTCCCACAAATTGGATTGGGATAGCGCAGAAGTGAAAGAGATTTAAAGTTAGTTTACCTCATTTAGGTAAAATATCAACTATGAAACCAGGTAAAAATTTATAATGGGCTAATTAGTTCTTGTCTGTGTATCCAGCTATTAATCATAGGTTCAGCAAACTTTTAATTTAGGCATCCCTAAATTTCATATGTCGAACTGGATTATTTAACTACGGTAAAATATTATATTTCAGTATATATCCGGGATTCGGGAAATTACAAATACTTTCATCTCGTGAAGAATAACCATTGTTCGAACTATCGGGAAATAATCAATTTAAAATATTATACCAGTCTGGATACCACAGCCGGGAAATGTAAATTTTGGCATTTCATAAATTTTTACCAGCAGCCCATTTTGGCATTTCTTTTAACGGTAATTTTATTAGTGCTATATTATCTAACCAAGACTTCAATGACAGTTCGTAAGCCCGTATATCTCGATCATAACTCAACCACACCAATCGACCCGCGTGTGCTCGAAGCCATGCTCCCGTTCATGCGTGAAGATTTCGGTAACGCTGCCAGCAAAACACACATATTCGGGCAGGTTGCCAGGATCGCGGTCGAAGCAGCCCGCGATAAAGTAGCTTCCATGATATCCGCAGAGCCGAAGGAGATTATTTTTACCTCCGGAGCGACAGAATCCGACAACATAGCCATCAAGGGTGTAATGGAAAACTACTCGTCCAAGGGAAATCACCTTATCACAGCTGCGACTGAACACAAGGCGGTCCTTGATACTGTCAGTTACCTTGAATCCAGGGGAATTCGCACCACAATTCTCGATGTCGATAGATTCGGACAGATAGACCTCGATCAACTGGAAAATACAATCACGCCTGAAACTGTCCTTATATCGTTAATGCACGCAAACAATGAAATCGGGACTGTTCATCCGGTGGAACAGATTGGAAAGATCGCGAACAGGCATGGAATTATTTTCCATAGCGACGCTACCCAGTCTGTTGGCAGGATCCCAGTCAATATTGAGGAGTCTGGAATACATCTACTCAGCCTGTCAGCCCATAAGATCTACGGTCCCAAGGGAGTCGGTGCATTGTTTGTGCGATCCAGGCATCCGCGTGTTAAGCCTCTTCCGGTAATTCATGGCGGCGGACACGAACGTGGTATTCGTTCAGGCACCCTGAATGTGCCCGGTATTGTCGGAATGGGAGTCGCATACGATATTGCATCGACCGGAATGGCTGAAGAATCGGATCGTATAAAAAAATTAAGGGATCATTTCGAGGATGGTGTTATTTCATCTCTCGAAGGTGTTCATCTCAACGGGCATCGTGAAAATCGCACTCCGAACACGTCGAATCTCAGTTTTGAAAATATCGATAGCGGTAAATTAATAACTTCACTGGAAAATAACCTCGCAGTAAGTTCCGGCTCTGCGTGTACATCCGCGAATCCCGAACCATCTTACGTACTCCGCGCAATCGGACAGTCCGATTCCCTCGCAGGCGCATCTGTAAGATTCAGCCTCGGGCGATTCACTACAATGGAAGAGATAGATTTTGCGATCGGATCAGTCGTAAGTGCCGTAAATGAATTGAGGAGAAAGCATTAGTCAGTTGAAACACCGGCATTCCCAATCTGAATAGATTCATTATAATACGGGCAGTCTGAACATTCATCCGAGCAGGGATCAGGATGAATTATTACATCGGACCCGGGAATTTCCGCGTGGATCGCGTCCTCTATTTCATGGGTGAGAGCATGCCCGTCGGTGAATGACAGGTTCCCGCAGATTACGACCCTGATGTCGGCGAAGACCGACGATCCAGACATACGGGTCCTTAAATTATAATAATCCTTGACGCATGGTTTTTTCGCTTCGAGAACCATCAGGATAGCCTCGTCCACCTCCGGACCGGCGTGGGTGTCGAGAAGATTCCTGAGGCTGACCTTGAATAACGACCACGCCATCCAGATCGATATCAAAGTTACTCCAAGAGCGACAATCGGGTCGAGAATATCCCAGTGCGGTTTCCACCAGATCAGCACCAGTGCGATCAGGACTCCCACCGATGTCCAGAGATCGTTCAACTGGTGATAAGCTGCTGCCCTTATCGCCTCGCTTTTGGATTTATTCGCCATGTCAAGTAGTCGCAGGGCCAGGAAAATGTTAACAAGCATTGTCGCGAGCATTACGTAGGCGCCTAAATCCAGGCCTTCAACAACTATGGATGTATCTTTTGCCAGGAGTCTTGTAAGCGCTCTATAAATAATAATGATCGTGGGGAAAAATATGAACGCTGCCTGCGCTATTCCCGCCGCGTTCTCAATTTTACCGTGCCCATATCGGTGTTCGACATCGGCAGGTTCGCTTGCCGCTCTGACGGTGTAGTAACTTACGATCGCGGCACCGAAATCGAGGAGGGTATGAATACCTTCAGACAATAATGCTATTGAATTGATCAGGAAACCGATTATTAACTTGCTTGCGGCAATTACCACGATCGCGATCACGGTGATGCGTGCGATTCCCATCACGGCGAAAAAAATATCGTCCTTATTATCGATGAAGGCTTCGGTCTGCGGAATTAACCGTGCCGGATCCTGTTTATCCATGTCAGCTTCAATCATTGGTCAGGACACATATATTACTATCGTTGTGAAAAATAAGCACGATGCAGGTTCACTGAATATTACATCCAGTTCATCTAACTGGTATTATAGGGTTTCCACACAGAAAATAAATGTCAGTCGATGAAAATGCATATTCACTCCTCATGAGAGATCCCCGGTGGTCCGGTAATATCAATGCGATATCGAACCTTCCATCGGCGCCTGTCGCCATGCCGGCAATTGTCGGTGGAGCTGTTCGCGACGCTGTCCTGGGTCGCTCGATCAGAGATATCGATATCGCGACAGGATCTCCAGGAACTGCCGGCAAACTGGCAAGGCAATTCGCGGAAAATACCGGTAGCCATTACGTCGAATACTCGCATCACCAGACCATCTACAGGGTTGTGGCTAAGGACGAGCCCCAGTTTGATTTCACGGATCCAGTTGGAGGCGACAGGGAGTCCGACCTCAAGCGCCGCGATTTCACCATTAATTCAATGGCTGTTGAGCTCATCGGCACAGGCAAAGGAATCCTGATCGATCCATGCGGCGGAATGGGCGATTTACAGAAAAAAATTGTAAGGATCAACAATCCGGATGTCCTGGATAACGATCCACTACGCATGCTGCGCGCGTTCCGGTTTTCAGGCGAATTGGGATTCAGTATCGACCCCGGAACAATCGACGAAATCAAAAAAAGAGTACCGTTATTGAGAAATGTCTCTGGTGAGCGGATTCAGCTTGAACTGCTGCTTGCGCTTGAGCCTGAAAATGCCGCCGACAGAATTCTCGAACTTGCCGACTCCGGGATCCTCTTCACCTTAATCCCGGAACTGAGCATGCAGGTAGATGTCGGGCAGAATTCGTACCACCATCTCGATGTATGGCGCCACACTTTGGAAGTAGTGAGAATTTTCGAAAAAGTGCTGAGCCTGGAGGATGATTTACTACAACCTTATCGCGACAGGCTCGATGAATACATCAACTTTAAATATCAATCAGGACATTCACGTCGATCACTGATGCTGCTTGGAGCCCTGACTCATGACATCGCCAAGCCGCATACAAAAGAGACCCGCGAAGACGGAAGAATAACATTCATCGGCCATGAACGCCTGGGCGCTGAATTCATGAAGGAAATACTCGACAGGTTACGGTTTCCGCACTACGAGATCGATTTCATTAAAGACATGATCCAGGGACATCTGCGTCCGGGTATGATCACGCACAAAAAAAAATCCCGTCCGAAAATCGCTTACAGGTTCTTCAGGGATTTCGAGGATGCGGCGGTTGCCATAATTCTTTTATCAATCGCGGACAGGGGCGCCGCGCAGGGTGAAATGGTCACCGAGGAAATTAACCGGCGGCACCTGGAAAGCGTCTCATTCCTGCTTGAATGTTACTACGACAAAACGGATATAGTTGTGCGTCCGCCGACACTTATCGACGGTACGGTGTTGATTGAAAAGTTGAATCTAGAGCCCGGTCCGATTATCGGGAACCTGCTTAACCGTGTAGCCGAAGCCCAGGTGATGGGAGAAATATCTACACCCGATGAAGCTCTTGCTTTCTGCCGGGCTATCACGCTTTCCGAATTATAATTTACTGCAGCGTTATCGACAGCATGTTCGTATTGTCGTCCATGTTTGGCGGCTGTGCTGCGTCCTGCGCCCGGACCGATACGAAGTACGTATTTCCCTGGACCAGGTTAATAATATTGTCCGAATAGACATCATCGGGTGAGTCCTGCTGGGTTGGCAGGAACATCTGGTACGCGGCTGTTTCGTAATCTATCGGATCTTCGGTCGAGAAATATATGAAATACGTAACAGGTTCATTTTCATCCATTGCGTCCTGGAAAAACACTGAGATACTCTGGCTGTCGATCGGAGCCAGGTCCAGAATTCCCTGATAAGTTCCTCCACCATCCGCTTCCGGAGAAGAGAAATCGTCGTTGGGTGAATCGCCTTCCGGATACGGGTCAGATCCGTTCAGTATCCCGTCCCCATCGATGTCATCGTCCTGTACATTCGGGATTGTATCCCCGTCTATATCGCTGTCGTTTGGATCAATGATTCCGTCGTTATCTTCATCTCCATCGCCATTGTCCGACGATATTCCGTCATCATCAGGCTCGGTGACCTGGTAATCCTCCGGATCGTTGAAGTCGCCGTCACCGTTTCCATCGACCTGCGTTACTCCATTCGCGTGGATATGAACCGACCCGCCGCGAGATTGATTCTGCGGACGCCCAAACAACGCGATGGAGAAATCGTCGTCGTTCTGCTCGTTGCCATCGGAATCGTGAATTGTTTTTCCGTTGACAACCACCTGTCCATTCTGCCTGAAAACAAGTACCTTGGAACGGCTGGTTATATTTTCACTTATGTGGACCGGTATGTGGTATACCTTTCCATCCTGTCCCGTAACCAGCATATTCAGATAGCCTAATGGAAGGTTTGAGAATTGGACCCGGCCATTGACTCCAGTGACACCTGTCGCGATTTCCGACAGGTTCTGTCCGGTGATCGCTACCTGTACGCCAGCCTGGGCATCCTTATCGCCGGTGAATTTGTTGAATGGATAGCTGTTGGAGTTAAATCCCAGATCGGGAAGAGCATGGGCAGTGCCGGATGAAATCAGTGCGAATATCCGGTCAAGCGGGGTATCCGGTCCCGCAAGATAATCTTCGCCTTCAAGATCGAAATCGGCGATCAGGTCGCCCATTCCCCCTGTGGACCCTCCACCGCAGGATATTGAAAGAAGTAAACTCAGTATTGCCAGAATTAACAGCTTAATTAGAGAATTTCGCATATCTGCCTCCATCGACTTTAGGCGGGATATGATACCACAGAATATTTCACTTTATCCCTTTAAAATCTCCCTGTTCAGGAGCCGGTAAGACGCTCTCCATTCAGGATCCTTCAATTTATCAAGCTTATCTTCTGCCAGGTTTTTAGCTTCCGCTGAAAATTCTTCCGCCATATCTTCAAGCTCACACAGGTCAAGAAGTATTTTCATTCTGAGGAATCCCTTGGGACCGAGGCTGCGGAATTCCTCCCTGTAATCTTCCCCCGCGAGCTTCTTTACCTCATCGGCGATTTTGTCAAAGTCATCTTCCAGTCCGCATTTTGCAAGAAGTTGTTCTACCTTCGCCTCTACAAACCGATTACCCAATTTTTCATCGGTTGCGATCTCGACAGCTTTTTTCGCGCATTCATAGCCGATCTTGAATTTTTCACACT
>DASWIV010000162.1:0-5700 GCA_036397475.1 bacterium | reverse complement strand
TGGAGACTTCTGGCAGGCACACGGTGAACGGGAATCGTGGTATTCAGGTCTTATAATTTAAATCAGCAGAATGGGGGAATGTTTGAATGGTATTGAAAAATCTCCCCGTACTCGTAATCCTCATCGCTATCCTTGGACTTGGCTTTTACTGGCTGGTTAATCGCCCTACACCGGAAGAGCGTGTGCTGCGCGATTTTTTCGACGACTTCAGAATGGGGCGGTATACCCAGGCGGAGGAATTTTCGGTGGATAACGATTTTTATTCCATGGCGGCGTCGACGATGATACATGATGCTGATAACGAGGAATACCTGGTCGGAGATTATTTTCCCCCGAACCGCGCCGGCGCACTCCAGGTGGCAATTGAATCATGGGTCAGGCCTTATATCTCCCGGTGGAAATACCTTTCAATGGACACCGAGCGGCTCACGGATAATGAGTCGATTGTCACGTTTCGTATCGATATTGGAATCCGTGAATTCTCGGGCGGCCAGGTGTTTTCGCCCGATATACACTCGGCAACTGTTGAAGGTCAGGCGTACATGGACCTGGAATCTGAAGGATGGGCCATCGATTATTTCGACATGCACCTGTTCTCTGAAGACGGTATGACACTTGAGCCATACCTCGAACAGGTGAATTGAACAACGAAATATTAATCACAGCGGGGGATTGCTCCCCCACATTTTATTCACCATTTGCCATCAGATTCAGAAAATTCAACATCCATAATCCACCATTCTGTTCCAGCTCTTGAAATTCCGCCTGGAAACTCCAAGTCTGGCATGACGATGTGGAAAATAATTGTCCATGTACCAGGATATGGATCCAAAGGATTATATCCATCACCAGTTATATATGTATTAACATATTCGTCAGGAAGGCCATCTGGATGCGGGGTTAAACTCATACCGCTAAAACTTCCTTGCAATAGATCACGTTCTCCTAGCGTCCATTTTTCCAGAGGGATTACTTCCCAGGACTTCACGTAGAAATGAATATGCTCAGCCTGCACTGGAGGAGGGGCATCAGGATCGATTAGACCATCCTGATAAATATTGAGTTCATACGGCATCGAAGAATTGGCATCAAGAGGAAAGTCTGTTGCTGGATTCGTAACCGGTTTGATATCCGCTTCATGCCAGTGTGCGTAAACTGCATAGTGAGCCTGAATAGGTCCTTGAGCTGGTGGCTTTATGATGTAAGTGCGGGTCACGGTTTTTCCAGCTTCGAACATGTGGCGAATTTCTGTTGAATGAAACCGGATATAGGGATTCAGTGTGCCTATGTTCTCACCGGATGCGTACTTGCCAGGATCTTCGTCAATGGGAAAATAATAATAAGGGAAAAAACTATATTTAACAGCGGGTAAATGTATTAACCTGAACCATATTGCATCCTGCATTTGTCAAATTTTCAGCGGATGATAATACCTGTCAGGGACATGAATCTTTCTCAAAACAAAACTGCCCCCGATTTTTCGGGGGCAAGTGGGAGGAGGCTCAATTGCGTTCTGACTTTTTTTAATGTCCCATCTGGGGCAGTTCCGGCATATCGAATTCATGTCCGCCATCGAAAGGACCATCCGGTCGGAACTGAGGCGGGAGAACTACTGTCGGGTCGAACAACTCGGGACCGAAGTCGAACCATGGGCAGCTGAGGCATGGTTCCGGGATCGGAGGAATGATCGGGATGAAGTAGTACTTTTCGAAGAGCCACGGTGGCGGAGGATTGATCAGTTCATGCTTGTCGACGTGCAGGAAGTAAATCCCACCGACGTTAGTAGCCTGGATCTTGATGTAGTAAACGCCAACCGCGAGTTTTTCGCTCAGGAGGCTCTTGGGATGAGCTGATCCTGTTTCGGAACTCAGCAGTGATCCGCCTGAGTCGTACAGGTAGAGATCCAGATCGGAAGTCACCATACCGAGCCAGTCAAGGGTAATATCAAGCCTGGTCTGCGGGGCTGTAACTTCGACCTTGATGTGGTCGACGAAATCTTCGTCCTCGTCCACGACACTGATCAGGTATTCACCATCGATCATGTCATAATCAAGCCCGGTGGTAAGTATGTTGTCATTTCCGGGTTCGTCCATCTGCTGTCCGCGGCCGAACTGAATGGAGTAATCGGAAGATCCGGTGATCGCCTTGACTCGAATGTAGTAATCGCCCGCAGGAAGAATGTCGCTCCAGAGCTCTTTCGCGCTGCCAGTGTCGCCATTCAGGTAAGTGATAGGCGTCAGCATTTCATCATAAAGGTAGACGTTGAGCCAATCTGAGGACATCCAGCTGAGTCTGGAATATATCGCGCCGTCTTCGTAAAGCGTCGTTTTATAGTAATCGTTTGCGTCTGAAACCGCGTCCACATGTCCTGAGAACCGGTTAGCATTGAAGAATGTGTTGGCGTTCAGAATGTCGTCGTTTGGTTCCGCTTCGCCGACGTCGTAGAAAACAACCTGGCTGGACCTGTCGACATCGGTCTGGTCAGTAGTGCCGGTTCCATTATCGCCGGTATTATCCATACCGCCGGTAACAGGATTATTACCCCCACTTGTACAGGCGATGCCTGCGAACGAGTTAATAACAATCAGGGATAAGACTAGTAAGAGGTGTTTTAGTGATTTCATGGCTGTGCCTCCTCAAAGGCTTAGGATTTTGTACTGCCTCATACTGTGCAGTAAGCGTACCATGATGAACAATGGGAGGAAATATGGCGCGGGAAGGCTCTGAAACGCCTTTGAATAAAGGGATTCAGCGACTTTTCCTGGTGCGTGGGATAGTTTGACCTTAATACACCCGAAACGTGTATTCTGCCGGATTCTCTCAATCTGAGAGATTAATTCTGTTTAAGAATCCATGCGATCCCACTAAACAAACGCTTATGTGTATCGCAGGGTGTTTACCTGGGGTATTCCTAATATAATGAAAAAAATCCGCATCACATTTGCATGTGACGTCCATTCCAAATAAAATAAAAGGATAGAAGAGGCGGATGTATACAACCTTTTATGTCAAATGATGGTCTTATCTGTCAGCTTTTATGCTATCCTATAATTTATTGAACAGGAGAAAGTATATGAAAATTAACTCAACCTATATCACGTCAATTTTATTTCTGGCTGTTGCAGCCCTTCTGATCTCAGCCGGCCTTGTGGCATTCGCCCAGAACGGCGATTCAGCATCGCTTGCAACCGAGCCTAAAGAACTGGCCACCGGAGATACTCCCCCGGATTTTACCGCGGATTCTCTTGCCGGTGTCGAATACACGCTTTCTGAACTGGACAAGCCGGTAGTAATCGATTTCTGGGCAACATGGTGCCCTCCCTGCCGCGCGTCTATCCCAAGCCTGGTTGAATTTTATGAATCATACAAAGACCAGGTTTACGTCCTCGGCATCTCGCTGGACGATGAAGACAAAGAAGAAGAAGTCCTGGGATTTATGGAAGCGAACAATATGGCGTATCCGGTTATACACGATTACGCAAGGGCGATTTCAACACCTTACGCAATCAGGGGTATTCCAACCATGATCCTGATCAACACCGACGGCACGATAGCTAATGTGCACGTTGGGTACGACGATACCATGGACCTGAGCACAATGTTCGCTGAGGAGCTTGGACTAGAAGCAGTCGAGGAAGCTACTGCGGAAGAATGATCATGTAATTTCTGCAATTTAAGCCGCCGCGAGGCGGTTTTTTGTTTATTTTTTTCACCTGATGCGAACCTTTCCAGAGCTTATCGACTCTGAAAGGTTGCACAGGTTAATTGATACGGGATCCGAAGGAGAAGGATTCTGTTAAATTGAGTTTTGCAAGAATTTTCAGCATTGATTCATGAACAGCCTTTTTAAGCATTTCCTTAGAGTTATAACGAGCGAATCTGCAATTTGACTCGTCCCGTCACCGGAAATGGATGCCATATCCGGTGACTTTTGTTTTTTCGCCTGAATTTTGAATATTATAAGTGCTGTACAATTCGTCTGACATCCATGTATAATACTAACCTTAATAATATTTAACTTCTGTTAAATAATATAAAATTTTAAGTTACGAAATACGGAGGACAAATAACGTATGAAAAAAAATCAAAATCTTCGAGCCATAATTGCCTTACTGGCCATGGTTATCGGACTTACGGCGGTAGCAGCGTCTGCCGCTGCATCGGATAGCAGCCAGCCCGATAAATCGTCCGCTTATAAATGCGGGATATCCTGCGGTGACGAAATGTCGGAATCATATGCGGCTTCGTGCAAACTCGAAGATACATCAAAGCATTGTGGACACTGTGGAATGGGCGGTTCGGAAGAAGAGCATGAGCATTCATCGGCCGATTCCGGCGACAAGCCTTCCTGCCACAATCACGATGCGGAAGCCGAAGGCGACACCTGCACTCACGCGCACTCGATCGCCTGCGTGGAATATTACCAGGGTAACATCAACTCAATGGTCAGCGAGGTCTGCGGACATGGTGACGATCCTGATCACGAGCACGATTCAACATGCATGACAGCTTTTGCGGAATCACACGGGCATTATTGCACCGACGAGTGCCGTCCTCACTGCACAACCATGGCGAACTTGCTCCTTGAAGGATGCCACCACGTTCATACTGCAGAGTGTGAAATCAGTGGATGCCATCTTTCGGCCGAAGAAGCGGAATGTGTCGACGGTTTCATTGGCACCATCGAAATGATGATGGAAGGAATGGAACAGAGTTCGGGGGATGTGTAGAATTCGCAGGCTCCAAAGCACTTTTTTGAGTATTCAGGACCGGAATATTATCCGGTCTTTTTTTATTTTTTCTTCAACCGTTCTGCGTACTTTTCTCTCTCGTTTACGATTGTCGCCAGTATCCCGTTAACAAATTTACCGCTGTCCGGAGTCGAGAATTTCTTGGCGAGCACAATGGCCTCATTGATGCTGACAGCGTCAGGCGGCGACGGATCCTCAATTGACAAAAGCAACTCGACCATCGCCATTCTCAGGACAATCAGGTCGATTTTCGCGATGCGTTCAAGTGTCCAGCCCCTGGCAAGTTCACCGATAATTTCATCAAGCTCTTCGGTATGCCGGACAACAAGATTCACCCAGTCTTCGAGAAATTCGCGCGCCTTCCCTTTAATTTCCTGCGATTCAATCGTCCTCGCGACAACGCTTTCGGCATCTCCTTTCCCGATCTCGATCTCGTAACAGCAGGCGAGAGCCATCTCCCGTGTCTTGCGTCGCGACGTGGTTTGCGTATCGCTGTTTGTTTCTTTCATTGGATATTCCGTGCGGCTGTCAGGGGAAGTTCAACTCCTATAAACATGACAAGAAAGAGTCCGTAAAGTATGAAATAAAGCACTCCGAAGGAAAACTTGTAAATCCACCTGCCCCAGATATCCCAACTGTCTACTCGCCTGGAAAGGATGAAATACGCAGCGACCAAAATGATTATCCCGATAATTCCATGCAGCCGGTGGAAAGTAACCATCTGCTCACTGAATTTAAATGCAAAAACACTTATATTGGGGAACTGAGATAATCCTCCACGTCCCTCGATAATTATTTTATAGAGATTTCTATATGGGACCTCAAGTGCGAGTATCCACCAGGAAACAAGCATCAATGTGAATCCAATGGTCCTTAATACAAGGGGAATTTTTTCAGGGGTGGATTTTTGAGGTGCGGTCGGCATTTGCCAGTAATTGTATATTACCAC
>DASWIV010000161.1:0-14006 GCA_036397475.1 bacterium | reverse complement strand
CACCCGGGCTGAGATCGTATCCACGGGAGTAATCCCCATGGAGGATCACCAGGCCATCCACATGTCCGACCATTTCACTGATGCGTTCACTTGACCTTGATATAACGATCAGGTCGTTTCTGTCCGCATCTGGATCGATCGAAATATATTTACTTTGAAATTGCTCAAGGCGCCTGTCGAAACTTCCCGGAGGGCTTGTGACGATACTGGATTGAATATCCGGAATTTTAAGGCTTCCCGATGGCAACGGGCATGTCGGCGATAAAAATTCCACCTGGTTGAAAAAGCTCAGACCACGCGAAATATCCGAGGAATCATGCACCAGGCCGTCATGCTCCGGAAGCGTACTTCCGTCGCCCGCTTCCATCTTCGGAAGTATCGAGCCGATGAAATTCCCAAGCGTTTTTCCGGGTGAGTCTATTATCACCCGTGTATTTTCAGGAAGGTAATCCCACAACCCGGACTTGTCGAAAAACGAATATCCCCTGGCTCGAAATTCGTCTTTTTCTTCCTCCGAAAATTCTCTAAACCGTACCGGGTCAGACGGCATCTTTCCCGCATCTCGAAGTTCGCCCTCCACATCGAAAAGGTAATCCGGGTCCTGGTCCCTCAGTAATTCAGCTTCAAAACACGGGCTGATGGTCAGGTGGTCAAGTATTCCAAGGCTCCGCTGCGATTCGGTCTCGAACTCTCTCAGGCTCTCAACTTCGTCGCCAAACAGATCGATACGCACCGGGCGCCTGCATCCCGGGGGATAAATATCGATTATTCCTCCACGTCCGGCTACCTGCCCCACTTCCCTGACCCTGCTGACAAGCCTGTAGCCGATATCGAACAATGATCTCAGGAAGGGATTTTTTTCAAGACTGTCGCCGGGCTTGATCGTGATCATGTTCTCCCTGTATCTCGATGGAGCCACCAGCGGCACGCCCAGCGCCTGTTTACTTGTCACTATCAGTACCGGCTGATTCGTGATCAACTGTTCGAGAACCCGGTAACGGTAGAAAATTATCTCGAGTTCTCCGAGTGTGAGAAAATCCTGCGCGAGCAGATTAAGTTCTTCAAACAGGAAAATTCGATCATCGTATTCCTCGCCGAGAAATTCAAGGGTGAGACCTGCGTCGCGAAATATATCCCGCGCCTTCTGCGGATCGGATGTAACTATAAGCGTGGGATGGTCCTGGCTCTTCGCATGGATCAGGGCTCCAAGTGTCCCTGTCAATCCTCCCAGCACTCCAGATATGGAGATCCTGTCATTATCGCTATTTACCGCATCGAGGAGTTTTGCAATGGATTCATGTCCGCGTAATCCCCGAATAAATCTTTCACCCTCGTTTTTCATTTCAAATCCCTGGTTTCATTATCGATATCGTTTTCGTTCGAAACCGGATCTTCCTCCCTGGAGTTTTCATTCATCCTGGTGTTAAACCAGGTCATTGCTTTTTCACTTCCATCGGTGAGCCATTTTTCTATTCCGGCAACCACATTCGTAAGTACCGGCTCAAGGACCTCCATCTCTTCCGGAGAAATTTTCCCGAGCACCCAGTCTGGATCGGTATTCGGACCATCCTCGACAGGCCTGTTTATGCCAATTTTTATCCGCGTGAATTCCTTA
Organism: bacterium; assembly: GCA_036397475.1. Taxonomy (GTDB): domain Bacteria; phylum JAJVIF01; class JAJVIF01; order JAPKYR01; family JAPKYR01; genus DASWIV01. The sequence goes on along the minus strand of DASWIV010000161.1, from coordinate 12,391 downwards.
GTTTTCAATGAATCGATTATGCTCTGGATCCCGTTGTGGCCGGCGGAACCGCCCCCGGTTTTCATTTTTGCCGTTCCGGCGGTCAGGTCCATTTCATCATGGACAACAAGAATATTTTCGGTTCCGATATGATATGTGCTCTGCATCGATACGATCGCTTTGCCCGATAGATTCATGTATGTGACCGGCTTTACGGCGATTACGTTCATGCCGTTAAATTCAAATTCCCGGTACTTGTACAGCTTGTGCCTTTCGTATTTTGATTTTTGCGAGACCGTTTTTTTTAAAAACCTGTCAACAGCATCCCACCCTAAATTGTGCCTCGTCCCGGAATATTCCCCCCCGGGATTCCCAAGCCCGATGATCGCTTTCTCCACTTCTGATTCATCGGAGTCCTGTTTTTGCCAGAAAAATCGCATCTGTTAATCAGCCTAAACGCCTGAAGCCCCGGGATTTGAAACACCGGGGGTAGCATTCGTTATGAGTTCGAAGTTTTCTATATTAAAAACTTCCAAATTTATTACTTACGCAAATTATGCGAAATTTCCAGTCAGTCCTCCGACTTCGAATCCTCGTCGCGTTCAGACTTCCCGGCTCCCTCTTCGCCTTCACCCTCACCGGCTTCGCCTTCTTCACCCTTCGCACCTTCGGCAGGCTCTTCAAGAACAACACGAACCATAACCACACCGAGAAGAACCATATCGGGGTCGCTCTCAAGTGTCGAACCTTCCGGCATTACAAGGTCCTTGGCGAATATTGAATCGCCAACAGTCAGGTGGCTGATATCGCATTCGATATGATCCGGCAGCCTGTTCGGCAGGCAGGTAATATCCACATGGTCGGACCCGATCTGCTGTACTCCGCCTTCCTTCATGCCAATCGGTGTACCCAGGAACTCAACCCTCACCGAGAACTGGATTGGCTCATCCTCGCGAATCCCGAGAAGGTCGATATGGATTATTTTATGGTCCAGCGGATTCCTCTGGATTTCCCTGACAGCCGCGAGCTGCTCCTTACCTTCCGGCAACCCGACATAAACCAGTTTCGCTTCATGTTCGATCGCCTTGGACCAGCTCTTGTCTTCAAGACTCAGAGGCTTGGATTCGTTGCCGTGAGAATATAAGTTTGCGGGGATAAACCCGGCACCGCGAAGTCTTGTCGACGCTCTTGTACCGGTATTCTCCCGCGATTCTGCTTTCAACTTTATTATCGCCATAGTATTACCCCCGGTCATCCGGAGCACGAAAGAGTGATGTTAATGGATTTTCACCTGTTTGACAAATTTTTTTTATGAAAATTCGGGAAATTAACCAACAATGATCCTTGACATACTATACTTAAAATAGTATATTCACATGCGATTATAGCATAAATGATCTCTCGAACAGGCATACACGCTATCAGGGCTCTGGCTGTCCTTGGCACGCTCCACGAAGGGGAATACGCAGGCGCGTCCACTATCGCATCCAGGATCGACGCTCCCCAGAACTACCTCGGAAAGCTGCTCAGGATCCTCTCCCGCGAGGGATTACTCATTTCTCAAAAAGGAATGGGCGGTGGATTCAGGCTGGCTAAGCCGCCTGGAGAGGTCTCACTCTACGAAGTGATCGAACCAATCGATAATATTTCAGCCTGGTCAGGCTGCTTTTTTGGCGCTCATGAATGCGATGCGGACAATCCATGCGTTGTCCATGACAAATGGGGTCACGTACGGGATTCTTACCTGGAATTTCTGAAAAATACCTCCATCGCTGAGATCACAGTATAAGATTTATTGTATTTTATGTTGAAAATTTTTATTTGTTAGTACGGTTTACTGCCGCTTAAATGATGAATTATCAAAACAAAAAAAGTGTATTTGTGAAGCTCTATTTCTATCTTGCAATTGCGTTACTCTTCCTCGCGTCTCTCCTTAATTTCCATATCACATTTGTTGTTTCCGGCAAGGAATCGTTCACCGAACTCGGTCTTAACCTTTCACTCAATTACACTCATCTCGTGATTTTCGGATTCGCTCCGTTCTTTTTTATGGGATATGTTTTCTTTCTCCTGACCGAAAATTTGAGCCTGACTGTCAATGTAAAAGGGATGCTCATTTCATTATTATTACTTTTCCTCGGACTCGCTGGACGTATAATCTTTTCACTGCGGTCAATCCCAGGCGGCTTTTTCGCGATCGAGACTGTCGCTGCTGTTCTGGAATGTCTGGGAATTTTATTTTTTTCCATAACCACATTACCTGCCATAAATAATTCCAAATCTAATCCTACGCTTTCTGCCAGACTCATTTCAGCCGGAATAATCTGGTTCGTGCTCATGGCTATTCTTGAAACAATCGTCTATTTGAACGTAGCAGCCACCTCAAACCGATCAGAAGCCATCGGCATCCTCGCGACATTCCAGGGTCCGGTCATGATGATCCAGATATTTGGATTCATTCTAATTTTATTGATGGGGACAATTCTCGGCATTGTATCGAACAATGAAGAAAAACCATTCGCGGGACGAGTCGCGTTAAATTTCTGGCTCCTCAATATTTTTGTATTTCTCTGCGGGATTTCCCTGGTATCAATGCGGCTCTTCCGCGAGATAAAAATGGCGCAGCGAGGCTTTTCAGGCATTTGGCTTTTATCGATCATCATTATCACCGTTACCGCATTAAACATATTCATAAAAGATATCCGTCCGCGCATCCAGCATAAGACAACAGAAAATTATTACCTTACATTCAGCGGGATCAGCCTGACAGTAGTATTCGCAATGTTCATATTCCTCCCCATACATCAGTTCGGAATCATTGAGAAACTTGCTCCTGATTCCCCCGCCGCGGCGATTCACTTTTCCCACGTCTACTTCTTTTCGATCATCCACATTTTCATCTACGGCTTCATTTTCCTGGGGATTATGGGTCTGCTACCGCAAATCGCAAATTTAAGAATCCAGGCCTGGTATCTGCCTGTATTGCTGTCAGGGGTAATTCTTCGCGCATTAACTGAGATCCTGTCCGACTTCACAACAAAAATATATCCAATCGTTCCAGTCAGCGGAGCACTGGAATTAATCGCTGTTGGCGCTTTCTGCTTCAACGCATTCAGAACTATGAAATTATCTGGACTTAAACTATTGCCAGCATAAAATAAATGGAGTGACTTATACCATGCAACCAATCACAATTTTAATGGAAGAACACAGGGTCATTGAGCAGGTAATCGGATGCCTCGAAAATATGGTCGACCTGATCAGGGACGGGGGCGACCTCGACCTGCAGGACGCAAACGACGCGATCGATTTCATCCGAAATTTCGCCGATAAATGCCATCACATGAAGGAAGAAGACCAGCTTTTCAACATGATGGTTGAAAAAGGATTCCCACGTGAACAGGGACCGATCGCGGTTATGCTCATGGAGCACGATCAGGGTCGTAAGCATGTCGGACTCATGAGCGATTCGGCTGAGAAAGCGTCGCAGGGCGACGAGGACGCGAAAAAGATCTTCATGTTCAACGCTATCGGCTACGCCAACCTCCTGCGCGAACACATCATGAAGGAAGACAATATCCTTTATCCTATGGCGGTCCAGCAGCTGGACGATGGAGACATGAGTGTTCTCATGGAGAAGTTCGACCATGTCGAACACCACGATATCGGGCATGGCGAACATGAGAAATATCTTGGCATCGCCGACAGGCTTGGCGAAAAATACGGCGTGAAAAGGACATCAGACCCTCAGATCCTCGGTCAGGGCGGCTTTTCATGCCATGGTATGTAACGATAATAGGAAGGTGAATTTGTAATGAGTGAGTTTATTGATAACCGGTCGCACCGCATCCGGACCATGAAAGATATCATCAAGCACCTCCACGAGGGAGGTGAGACGGAAGAGGTCAAATCCAGACTTAAGAAATTGGTTAAGGAAACCGATTCCACTGAAATTGCCGCGATGGAGCAGGAACTCATCAACGAGGGGATGCCTGTCGAGGAAGTTCAGTCCATGTGTGACCTCCACTCCGGCGTACTTCGTGAGATTCTGGTCGAGTCGGTCCGTCCCGAAGTCCAGCCCGGACATCCTGTTGAGACATTCAGTCGTGAGAATAAAGCGATCCAGGATCAAATCGATACCATTAGGGAAATTCTGGAGACAATTCAGAAATCCGATGCAAGCGAGCTCCCCGACGAACGTAACAACCTGCTGGCCGCACTCGGACTGCTTGAGGATATCGACAAGCACTACATGAGAAAAGAGTTTCTCCTTTTCGCGCGCCTTGAAAAATACGGTATAACGGGACCGTCGACCGTAATGTGGGGCAAGGACGATGAAGCGCGTGAATTCCTTACGAATTTCCATGCTGCCGTATCGGAATCAGGCAACTCAAAAAGCGCGCTGCTGGACGTAATTCTCAAACATGCCGAAATTGCTCTCAGGGCCATTAAGGAAATGATCTTCAAGGAAGAAAATATCCTGCTTCCCCTTTCGCTCAACACACTTACCGAAACCGACTGGGCCGAAATTTACAATCTAACGCCTGAATATGGCTGGTGCCTTGTCGAGCCTGGCGCTGATTACGTCCCGGCAGTTGAAATTCCCGGACCTGAAAAAATCAGTATTTCTGAAGATAAAGCCCTGGCTTTTGACACTGGCGCGCTGACTCCATCGCAGCTGACCGGACTTCTCGACGCTCTCCCAGTGGACCTGACATTTGTAGATAACGATGGGATTGTCCGGTACTTCAAGCACGGACCCGAACCTGCTTTCCAGCGGAATCGGGCTATTCTTGGACGCCATGTCCTTAACTGCCATCCTCCAAAAAGCGGCAACGTGGTCCAACAGATACTGGATGATTTCGCCGAGGGCAGGCAGGATGTCGCCGAATTCTGGATTGAATTCAGGGGTAAATTCATCCATATCAGGTATTTCGCTGTGCGGGATAAAGATGGAAAATTCCTCGGCACAATGGAAATGACCCAGGACCTGACAAGGCTGAGAAAAATCGATGGCGAGCGGCGCCTCCTTTCGTACGCGGAATAATTGAACAATGATCAAATTCCTCAAAAAACTCATGCGCGTATTTTACCGCGCGAAGTATACGTCGCAGGATATCGAGGGAATTGAAAATTCAGATCCAGGATTGTTCGGCTCAGTCACCAATGAACAGATGAAAGCGATCCTGAAGGCTCTTCCTGTTGACTTATCGTTTGTCGATGAAAAGGACCTTAACCGAATGGTGCTTCTGGGTCGTGAACCTGTATTCGACCGTGACGAGGGCATTATCGGAATGCCTGTAATCGATTGCCACAGCGAGAAGTCGCACGACATGGTGAAGCAGATTCTCAAAGACTTTAAATCGGGCGAGCAGGATGAGTGCGACTTCTGGATGACCTATGAAGGGAAATTTATCCACATCAAATACTTCGCGGTCAGGAATGCTGATGGAAAATATCTTGGCACACTCGAATTCGTTTACGATGCAACTAAAACACGCAAGCTGGAAGGCGCTCGTCACGAACTGATTTATGATTAATCGATTTTAAGTATTCAAAGGTCAGAATTTTTAATTAAAGGCTATTATTTGTTAATGGTAAGCACTCACTATTTGTTATAATTATTTGTTAAATGCGTTGGACTTGTGTGGCCCTTGCTTTTCTGCTTTTTGCAGGATGCTCTCTTCCGGCCAAAGAAATTCGACCTGACCTGTCGACCGATTCAGGTGGCAGCGACCCCATTTTCATCTGGGAAAATGTGGCCCTTTCGCCTGTCCCGTTAAAAGTCGGCAACACTGTTTCAAGAGCAATAGTCCCGGACACTCCCGATGGATTCAGCTGGACTGGAAACACAGGCCATGGATCCAGGCTCGATTTCCAGATTGGTGTTGTAAACTCTCCTTCCGACGTTAATTCCGGACCTTCAGATTTCTCTGACATTAATTATCAGATAACGGCTAATGGCATGGAAATTTTCAATGAGACCATCCCCATGTTGTTATCCGACGACTGGCTCCATTACAGTGTAGATTTGCCGGATACTGGTGCAGATGAGACCACACTGGATTTTTCAACCAGCATTGTAAATACAATTGGGCTTACCCCTGCCTGGGGACGTCCGACAATTGTCACACCGAGAGAAAATCCGCGCCACGTTATCCTGCTTGGCCTGGATACGCTCGCCGCAGGGCATGTCGGATGGTTGGGGTATGAACGCGATACAACTCCATTCCTGGATACGATCGCTGATAAATCAAACGTTTTCCTTAATGCTCATTCATCCTCTCCATGGACACTCCCCTCCTTTGCTACTGTCCTTTCAGGGCGTCCGCCATCGGTAACCGGCGCGAATCGCCGCAACCGCGGCCTGTCCCTGAACGAAGACATGATAGCGGAAGTATTTCACAGGAACGGATTTGTTACGTCCGGATTCGTAAATATTCCCCACCTTCAGGAAGCGGGATTTTTCCAGGGAAACGATCAGCAGTGGGAGGTTCACGACCACCGCGCGTACGAAGCCCTGAATCAGGCACGTAGCTGGCACGGCGACTTCGCCGACCAGGACACATTTGCGTTCATTCACCTGTTTGACGCGCATATCCCCTATGTCCCACCCGAAGGATTTGCCAGTCTGTTCAGGGACCCGGCGTATAATGGGTCGCATGCTGAAAACTGGATCCTTGACGCTGATACGGTCACACAAAACCATACCGACCCTTCAGTCTGGGCATCCATGTCTGATGAAGATCGAATCCAGTGCGAGGCTCTTTACGACTCTGAAATTCGAGGGATGGATTCGATGGTGGAAGAGTTTTTTGCATGGTATGAGTCTGCGGGTTTAATGGACAACACACTGCTCATAGTCTTCGCCGACCATGGCGAAGAATTTGGCGAGCACGGACGATGGGAACATGGCCATTCGGTATATGAAGAACAGATTAATGTGCCGCTGCTCATCCATTCACCCGGACAGGAATTAAGGCATAACATAGAAGGGCTGGTAGGAACGATCGATATTTACCCAACGCTGCTCGAATTATTCGATTTCACTTCGGAACAGAAACAGTGGGGACTGTCACTCATTTCGTTGATGAATGGAGAGGCTGACACTTCCTCAAGAACAATAATTTCAGAGTCTACATTATGGGGTCCTGAATTAAAATCGATCATAACCGGCTCGGAAGAGAAGTATATCTATAATCTTGCTGACGGACGTGAAGAACTCTACAACCTGATGGAAAATCCCGCTGAATCAGATTCCCTGGTTGAAAAAGATCCAGGGGAGCTGGCTGTATTCCGGGACGACCTTGAAAAATATATCTCGGAAACACTTTCAGGATGGCATATCAAGTTCCTCGCCGGCGATCAACCGATGCATATAGACTTGCATATAACATCCAGCGGAGAGCTCAGTAATCCGGCAGTCAAAGAGCAGATCTTTCAGGGGACCAAAAACAACTTATCCATTAACGGCGATGGAGAGCTGGTAATGAACTACGATCTGGTGCCGGGAGACAGCATCAAGCTTACCTTTGACTCTGAAAACGACTCCTATGTTACCGTGAACGGAACCATCGACGGCGCTGTCGCTTCTGAAGATATTTATGTCGGCGCGACTGGAAAAACCATGCCCCATTTGATGCAGCTATTGAATCCCGACGAGTTCGATCCCGACAAGCAGTACGATTTGACGTCGAGTATTACGGATCCGATTCTCGCGTTCCAGCTGCCGGATTATAACGGGCAGGAAGATCGCGGAGCATGGATCTGGACAGTCCCTGAGCAATTGCGGGCTGACGAAGGCGATTTATCTCCGGAGCAAAATCAGGAACTTGAAAGCGTAGGATATATTTTCCGCTAATTTCCGCTGTATGCCTTGTTAACTGCATCCCAGATTTCCTGCCGGAATCTTTCCTCACTGAAATTATGCCCCTGCTTTACCAGGTCTTCCGTAATAAAGGTCAGTTTCTCAAACCTCTCAATTCCGTCCATGACCGAATCCACGGTCTGATCCATGAAATGTAACCCTGTCACACAATCGATCACCGTCTCAGCCGCGCCACCGACACCATAAGCGATTGTTGGAGTCCCTGCGCAGGCAGCTTCGCATGGGACGATCCCGAAATCCTCGAGGGACGTATGCATTACCGCTTTCGCCCTTGCGACCAGTCCGGGTACATCTTCTTCCTCCACAAATCCAATGAATTCAACACATTCACCTGCGAGAGATTTTAACCTCGACATCTCCCCTCCTGTTCCGGCTACAACCAGTTTCCTGTTCATTCGCGAGCATGCCTCGACCGCAAGGTCGAGTTGTTTATATCCAACCAGCCTGCTGAGAATCAGGTAATAATCTTCTTTTTCGTCCGGAGAGACGGGAATGAACGATTTATCTCTGACCGGCGGATATATTACCTGTCCGTCCCTTTCATATATCCTGTTGATTCTCTCCCTGACCGCCTCGCTGATTGGAAGGAAATGGGTAACACGTTTTGATTTTTCCACATCCCACTTTCTAAGATTTTTGACCTGCGACAAAAATACAGCCCTTGTGATCGGACTCATTCTCGACGCATAGGTGTCCTTCAGATCCCAGACATATCGCATAGGCGTGTAGCAATAAGAAACATGAGGCACACCCTCATCCGGGATACATCCTCCCGCTGCGCAATGGCTCGATGAGAGCACAATATCGTACCCGCGAAGATCATAGCTTTCGACAGCCCGAGGAATGAATGGAAGATAATGCCTGTACCATTTAAGGGAATTGGGCCACTTCTGAATATAACTCGTTCTTACTTTTTCGGGTGGAAACCAGTCGGAAAACGCGTTTTTGTTATAAACCAGCGAATAGATCGGAGCGTCAGGCCATAGCTCGGAAAAGATCTTCAGGCATCTTTCCGCGCCACCGAGTGCGGTCAGCCATTCATGTACGATCGCGAGTTTCATTACGTCTTTTCCAGGACTTTCCTGTAAACCTCGGTATATTTTTCCCCGATCCTTTTCCAGCGATAAAGTTCCTTCAGGGGATTTTCAGCTTCCTTGATGAGCTGCAGCTTTTTGCGGTTAGTTACAAGGTCGATCAGGCCAGTCGCGAGGGCTCGTGGATCGTTTCGCTCCACGAATTTTATTTTCTCCTGGTCGTAAAGCTCTACAATCTCCGTATCCGGCTCTGTTGTTACTATTGGGAGATCCCACATCAGCGCTGCCGCCAGGCTGCTCCTCCTGAAACTGAATCCATCGAGAAACGGGAACACCCCGACATCCGCTCCCATAAAAATTTCAGGAATTACCTTGTCGCTAACCCGTCCGGCGAAGATAACCTGCTCGTTCACTCCGAGCCCCCTGGCTTGCGCTGCAATTTTCCTGTGGAATTCAACTTCCGCCGGCCTGTGGTCGCCTGCAATGACCAGCTTTGGAGTCTCGCCTTCCAGCTTCAGAAATCTTATCGCCTTATAAAGGATCTCGATTCCTTTCGATAGTGTCGGTGTTCCATAATGCAGGAGTACTACGTCATCCTCTCCGGCACCCCATTTTTCACGGGCGGATTTTCTGTACCCGTTCAGTTCTTCTTCAGAAAAATCATCTTTCGACGGACCAACCGATCCCGAAGGTATTGTCGCGGTGATTTTTTCAGTAATGGTGGCATGTTTCCGTATTAGCGCGTTGAGTTCTGTCGGACAGGGCAATACGACAGCATCGGCAGGATCGATGAGGATAAAACTTGCAGTGCGCCTGAGTGCGTGGCTGATCTTGAATTCATGGAGCGTTACGACAATTTTATATCGCTTACGCCGGGTCCTGAGAAGCATTGGAAGAAAAGGAAGGCCAAGGCCTTTACCATAGGCTTTTGCCGGATAATGGATGTGCAGTATCGATGGCTCCAACTCATCAAGAAGCTTCAGAATTTTGCCGATGTACCTGAGTCCCCATTGTTCGATCCTGGCGTGTATCTGAAAATCGGATGGAGCCTCATCGGCGCCTGAATCGGCAATAACCTCAATATTAATCCCGGATCTATGAAGTTCCCTGCATAACTCCCAGGCTGAATCACCAACGCCGCATGGCAGCGGAGGAAAACTCCCGGGGATCATGACGACCTTCCCGATATCCACAGGCGGACTTTCGTGCTGCGCTCCATTTGTATGCGGCTTGTCCATTTATCCTGATAATCATACTTTTACTGCCGAAATATATCCATCCATTACTTCCCCGCACATTTTTTCGGTTGAGAATCTTCCAGCCTGTTCAAGGCTTTTTACCGACATCTCCTGCCTGAGGCCATCTCCTGACACCAGCCTGACAATTGCCTCGCTCCATCCCTGCGTGTCATCCGGATCGACCAGGATCCCTGCATCCCCGACAACCTCCGGAAGGCTCGACGCATTCGACACGATGACCGGCTTGCCGGCGGTCATCGCCTCGAGCGGGGGAAGCCCGAATCCCTCATAGCGGCTGGGGTAGCAGAAAAAATCGCATCCATGATACAGAGCGATCAGTTCTTCCCTCGCGACATATCCCAGGTGCCTGAAAAATAATCCGCCCGATTTTTCGGCGTCGGCGAGAATCTTTTCCCCGCCCGCTCCGAGCGGACCTGTCGCGACAAGGGTTGGAAGTGGTATTGATTTTTTCTGCAGGACTTTGACCACAACGAGATAAGCGTCGATTAACGTCTTGATATTCTTCCTGAATTCTACAGGCCCCGCATACAGTATGTAATTTCCCGTAATTCGGTGCTTTGATAATACTTCCTCTATTTTCTCATGCTCCGGTTTTATCCTGAATTCGTCCTCGCAGCATAAATACACGACCCTGCCCTTATCTTTCGGAAGCCATTTCAGTTTTCTCAGATCATTGAGCGTCGACTGGCTGTCCGCGAAAACAACCCCGCTTCTTGTTGCCCTGCGAACAGACGCGCGTGCGCCGGTCGAAAATAATAACCGCGACTTCCACGCCATTCCCTTCGGATGCAATTTAAATGCGAGATCATGGACAGTCACACACATTGGAACAATTTCCATGGGCACCAGGTAATCCGGGCCATGAAAAACATCGACTGGATTGTCTTTAATAGCGGTTGCCAGTCCGGCATTTTCGTACGCCCACCTGTTTGCGCCATCCACACCTACAGGCTTCCATCCTTCAATATTCTCCTGTTCCAGGATATCCCGGACTTCATTTGCCCGGAATTTGGGGATGTACCCGAAATAATCATGCTCAGGAAAAATAACGGGCAGATTCTTCGCCAGTATCCTGACATAGCGCCCGATTCCTCCCGCATTGGCCAGCGCCGCTAAGGAGAGACCTATACGCAAATCTATGAGTCCTTTCTGCTTGACTTGAAAAGAAAAATGCTCGCAAGGTACAGCATGAATGCAGACAGCCCGAGGCTGATGATGATATATACCACAAGGTATGGAAGTCCCATGTCGTTGAAAAACTTCTCAATGTAATAAATGAGATTGTTATGCACCAGTCCGGTTGAAGCTATATTGGTCGCGCCATATTTCAGCGACTCCATGATCATTACCGGGTTGAGGGAATATGCCAGCCACACCGGGAGCAGATGCCATGAAAACCACGAAGACCCGGCGTTCGGATTAATTATTGCCGCCTGGATAAGCGCAATGAAAGCGTAACTGACTCCGATACCCCCAAGAACAATTCCATAAGTTACTCCAGTTGACATATATGACCGTCCGAACAGGGTCGACAGCATGATTCCCATACATGTCGTAAGGAGAGCGCAGGAGATAATGACAAAAAATCCCCAGAACAGTTGGAGCGGCTCGAATCCACCCATCCAGAAGGCGAGCGCGAGAAGCGGAAGGCTGCTCACCAGCAGGAGTGCTGCGTAGGAGAACCCGCTGAATACCTTGCCGGCGACAATTTCCCACGACGAGAGCAGGGTTGTGAGCATTACCTCGAAAGTCTCCCGCTCCTTCTCAACAGTTATTGCACTGGAAGCGTACGCGGGCGCGAGGATCAGGACAAGGATCAACTGCCCGTACATTAAAGTGAATCCGATCTCCTCGCCGTACTTGTTCAGGTCGGAGTAATTAACGGTAGCCCCAAACTGAGCGAACTGGGTAAGGACAAATATCCCCAGGATGACAAGGTACGCCATCATTGGAAGGATCGCCCTCAGCCCGCGCATTCGGCTTCGAAGTTCCTTAACGGTAATTGGATTCGAGAGAATTTTCATTGGTCTTTTATCAGGCGTATATTATAACTTTATACTACTCAGACTCAAAAAGCGCCAGATTGGTTACGGGTGTGAGCGCGGATTGATTTTATGGACAAAAGCAGCAACAAAAAATAGAATGAGGTATCACCCATTTTCAGTAGAAAGGAAATGATACCTCGATGAAAAAGATGCCAGATAATGAAGAATTCTGCAAGAGGGCAGTGG
>DASWIV010000160.1:0-8991 GCA_036397475.1 bacterium | reverse complement strand
GCCTTCCATTGGCTCAAAATCAAAATACAATGCATGCTCTTCAGGCATAATACCGAATTCAAAATAAGCCGACTGGCCAGAGCTGATCAACGACTGTGCGTAGTCAATAAATCCCTGGTTCAGGAAATAAGTGTTATCCAGAAGCTCTTCAAGAGATGATGGGAGATTTTCATACTTAATCAGGTACGGCAAGAATATTTCCTGAACGTTATATATGAAACCGTCCATCATTATGCCCCAATTGGTCGGTGGAAATTCCGCCCTTCTTAGTTCGAGGGCAATTTGATCTTCTATTGGCACCCCGGACAAGCCTTCTTCAAACCAGGAAATGTTATCTACTACAATCGGATCCACATTTGCTTTGCCCACCTGATCCCTATGAATCATTGTACATCCCAATCCTCCAAGTTCAGGCTTTAAAACCACATCTGATCCCGAAGGAGAACCTTCATTTAGAATTCGAACAGGATTCGCTGTGTTGGGATCCACCAGCCATAAGGGCAAAAGACCATGAGAACTGGCATCGTAAAGAGTCATTCCTTCCAGATCATTCCCCAGTTGCTTCCATTGGTATGCTGCCCGGGTCAGGAAAGCATTTCTTGAGCTGTAGACTAAACTCGGTGACCAACTTCCATTGTTTCCCATGCGGGTTAGGTCGCCAAAGCTGGAATCCATACCAGCTTCAAGCGGCGTAACCGTCGTGTTGTTTGGAGCCATAATGCCAAAAAGCCCTAAAAAAAGAGAAGTGATTAGTATCCGCAGCATCGCGCGATACCCTGAAGCGCCCTTCATAAAATTTTCCTCCTGCAGCTATAACTGCATGTGTATTTAATGAATATATTATCTTGTGTGTGTGTGTCAAGATTCATACCAAAAAAATTCTAATTTTTAATTTTCGGTAACATTCCTATATTATTCGTATAAATTACTTTATCTTTAAATTGTAACTCCAGGCAATACCAACTAAGCCTTCACGGAAGGCATCCACCATTATTAATAAACAATCCTCCTGTCTTCATGTATAATCTTTCTTTGCCATTACATTGTAAGAGGAGATGTTCTCAATGAGAAAAATCCTGATACTGGCTGTGCTGGGAATCCTGATGTCAAATCTGCCCGCCTACGGTGAAATCATGACTGAGACAATACAATATGAACTCGACGGGGTCACGCTGGAAGGCTTATACGCGTATGACGATTCATGGACCGGACCTCATCCGGGTGTCCTTATCTGCCACGCGTGGATGGGTCTTGGCGACCACGAAAGAGAAACCGCTGAAAAACTGGCGGCGGAAGGATGCGCCGCGTTCGCACTTGATATTTTCGGTGTCGATACAAATATCACGTCGTTCGAGGAAGCCTCCGCGAATGCTGGAATCTACCGCGAAGATCTCGATCTTCTCAGGGCACGGGCGTATGCCGGACTTGAGGTTTTGAGAAACCGTCCGGAAGTCGCACCGGATAAAATCGTCGCGATAGGATTCTGCTTCGGCGGAGGGACTGTACTGGAACTCGCCAGGAGCGGAGCGGATATTAATGGGATTGTCACATTCCATGGATCGCTTACAACTCCTGACCCGACCCGGATGTCGAATTTCCAGGGCAAGGCGTTGATCTGCCATGGCGCAGACGATCCCCATGCAAATCTCGATACTGTCATGCAGGTTAATGAAGAGTTGAAGAATGGCGGAGTCGATTACGAGATAATTCTTTACGGCGGAGCTGTACACAGTTTTACTGATCCTTATGCGGGGGACAATGTGTCGAGCGGGGCGGCGTACAATGAAGACGCTGCCAGGAGGTCGTGGGATGCAATGATGCAGTTCCTCCATGAAGTATTCAGTGAATAGGCATTCACTGGTGGGAATTCGGGATATATTTTAAGATTCACCTATAAATATGTGTTGCATATGACACGCCGGCAGCAAGTCCGGCGTATTTTTATATCCCACAAATTTATATAAAGCGATATGGAAATTGATGAAAACGAGGATTCAGGGTAATATTTTACCATAGTTAGTGAAAAAAATAACAATATTTCACGAAACTATATTGAAAACCCTAAAGGTATGTGATAAATTTCACATTGAAGAAGTCGAAAATTCCATTTATATCTTTTTCACGGTTGACGCTATGACTCCACAACAAGGCACACCTTCAGGTAATGGCGAATCCAGAAATGGCTCTCCGCGTGTCGGTGTTTTCATCTGCCACTGCGGTGGAAATATCTCCGACGTGGTCGATGTCGAATCGGTTGCAGCTCACTCAAAGGAAAACTCCAATGTCTGCTTCTCATGCACGCACAAATTCATGTGTTCCGATCCAGGGCAGATGGAGATCGAGAAGGCAATTAAGGACCACAACCTCGACCGCGTTATTGTAGCTGCATGTTCGCCTACACTTCATGAAAAGACATTCCGTCGTGCGGTCAGCAACGCCGGACTTAACCCGTACCTTTATGAACATGTGAATGTCCGTGAGCAGGTCTCGTGGGTGATAAAGGACCACGATGCCGCTACCGAAAAAGCGAAACGTCTGGTCGACGCGTCGGTCAGGCGATCTGAATATCTTGTCCCCCTGGAAAAACGAAAAATACCCATTAAGGACTCAGCCATGGTTATTGGCGGCGGGGTAGCCGGACTTACAAGCGCGATGCAGATCGCCCGCAGCGGAATCAAGGTCGTACTGATGGAAAAATCTGATCGCCTTGGCGGACGCATGCTCGAGCTCAAACCGACTTCAACAGTACAGGAACTGTAAAGCGTTTGAAATTACTTATATTAAAAATGACAATGCAAATAAGTCTTGATGTGGTGCACGGTTCTAGTTATCGAGAAAAGAGAAAAACTTGATTAGTAAACCATTATCTCCGCCTGAACAGCTTATCAACAAGCCAAACGAGTAGTACGAATCCTAAAAGGTAATATTTATATTTCCAAAGCCAATCGATGATTAATGGCCAACCGACAGCAGCTTCATCTGTTATTTCGTAATCATTTAAGTCCATGAATTGGCCCATTTCCTCAGACAGCACTTTTTTAACAAACTCATCGAGCAGCAAGTCTTGTTCCCGGTGCTTCACGGTGAAATCTGTCCCATCATGAGCTAGCACATGAAATCTAGGTTTTCGGCCATCACATCCGGCAGGCATTGTCTTAAAAAGCCAGATATCCTTAACTCCGTCGTTTTTATATCGTTGTCGTCGCTCTTCCGTAGCATCAAGCGTCTGGTAGGTCAGTTGGACTTCGAAAGCGAATTTCCTTCCATCCTTAACCGCCATCACATCTGCCTCATAACCGGGTCCGGACACTTCAGTATCAACTTCATAACCAGCTTCCAGGCAAGCTTGAGCGATTATCGACTTTGCTTCTTCGTGCTCTCTAGATTCATCCTGATGATTGCAGTTTTCTGGTCGTCGGTAGTGCGCGAAATGAGGCCTTCTACTTCCTTTCCTTAATATACCCCTTGTCCCGCAGCAGCACATGGTTACGGTGGCTTCTCCATTTTTACTTGCAGTGACAAGATCCTTCCACTGATCCAGAGAGCATCGCCATGACTGAACTTCTATTCCGTTAATGAGAGCTTTTAAAGGCATGATTTTATTTTACTCGTTGTCCACGCTAGTAGGCACTTCGGATTTTTTAAACCACTTAACAGATTTTAACTTATGTAAACAGCGCAATCAAGGTTAACCGAAGAGGAGGTTACCTAAAAGGATGCGTTGGAAATAGAAGTCTATATGGAAAACAATAATATCAGTTTTAGGATGCGACGTTTCTTAAGATGCGGTTGGACCGTGTGACATAATAAGTCAAGAGTTTTTATTGAAATGGTTTTCTTCGCGCCCCTCTCCCGCATTGACTTCCATTACCCGCTTAGCTAGAATTCAACTCTTAATCACCAGACCGGAAGTCAGGTTAGTTTCGCTTTTTATTTAGTATTCATTATGGGTGGAGGATGACCTTATTCCTATGAAAATCAAATTGGCACTGAAGGAGTTCACAAAGGCTTTATCTGTCGCCATGCGAGCTATAGCCGCGCGCCCGACCCTTCCAATCCTTAATTACATGCTCATCAATGCGGAAGGCGACAGGGTAACACTTACAGGCTATGACATGGAAATGGGGATGGGAATTCGCGTCAGTTTCGCAGGTGAAGTTATCGACAAGGGATCGGTCGCCGTAAAGGGACGGACATTGTCCGACATCATATCGAATGTTCCTGAAGATGAAATTGAAAGCATTGAATTCGACTTTAACGATATACAGCGAGTGATGCTGACCGCGGGACGTGGCGAATTTACCCTGGTCGGGAAGCCTGGAAGCGAATACCCGAAACTTCCGGAAGTCGGCGAAGAGGACGAAGTGCTGACGCTGTCAGTCGAGAGATTCATGTCGGATCTGAAGCGCACAATTTACGCGTGCAGCATGGAAATGCCGAAGAATTTCACGTCGGGCGTATTGTTAAGTCTGAAAGGCGAGATGCTGCAGGTTGTAGCGACTGATGGACGAAGGCTCGCTATGTCGTCGGACAAGATCAAATCAGCGCGGACTGAAGGCGATCGCGCGGTGTTGATCCCGGCGAAAACCATGCACGAATTGACCAGGATCATGGGAATGGGCTGGGAAGGCGATCTGGAGCTTCATCTAAGCGAGAACCTGGCGCTCTTCAGATTGTCGAACGGCATGGAAATTGAAATCATTACTCACCTGCTCGACACGCCGTATCCTGACTACGAAAAAGTCATTCCCGATAAAACCGAGGGGACACTTGGCATTCAGCGCGAGCGATTTTTAAAGAGCCTCAGGCAGGTCGGGATCATGGCAAAGCAGCACGACGGCCGCGATATGGCAGTGCTGGAGTGCAATTCTGAAAATCTGACGATCTCCGCGAAAGCGGAGAGCGAAGGCAAGGCGGAGATCGCGCTTCCGGTGAAACGCAACGGCGAGCACATGAAGATCGCGTTCAACTACCAGTACCTGCTCGATCCGCTCCTGGCTATTGAAGAGGACGATATCAATCTTGAATATTCCGGTTCGCTTGATCCCGGCGTGCTGACACTGCCGTCGGATGACTCGTTTACCTATGTCATTATGCCGGTGAGATTGCCTGAATAGGAAAAAATGCCCATGCATAAAGCATGGAGTACAGAATTTAATTTGATTTGGTAGCCCACACTTTTTGTGTGGGTTTTATATATAATAGATAGTATGGCGCAACCCGAGCATAAAGCTAGGTTTACAGAATTTAATTTGATTTGGTAACCCATACTTTATGTGTGGGTGATCGAATAGACAGGAAATTCGGAGAAATACAATGGAAGTTAAAAAACGCAAGGATCGAATCATCGTTACGTCTGCCGGGAAATGGCAGTCAGTGGTTGGTTACAGCCGTGCCGTCAGGAAGGGTCAATTCATTTCAGTTTCGGGAACCATTGGCATCAATGAAGACGGAACTCTTCCACTTGGTGTTGAAGCTCAGACACGTCGCGCTTTCCATATAATTCACCAGGCTATTCTCGCGCTGGGCGGAGAGCTTACGGATGTTGTAAGGACACGGATGTTCGTGACCGATATCTCCGAATGGGAAACAATCGGGCAGATACACGCTGAGTTCTTTGGTGAAATTCTTCCGGCAAGTTCCATGATCGAAGTCTCGAAGTTCGCACTCGATGACGCGGTGGTGGAGATTGAAGCTGACGCTTTCATCGAAGATTAATTCGTTACCTTCATCTGATATAATCCCACCACTGTGAATTCACAGGTCGAAAAAAAGTTCCGTGAATTTTTCTCCCTCGACAGGGAGACAATCGCCCGCGATTTCGACAGGGTTATCCTTCTGAAATACAGGAAATTGAGGTTGCATCCACGCGAGGTGGACGGGTTTCTCCACTGGTGTAATGCAATGATGAGGTACTGCGACGGCGAAGGGAAACATATTCTCGACGCCGGCTGCGGAATAGGGATTCCGTCACTCGGATTCACGGCGTCGAAACATCCTCCGGCAAAAATCACTTCGCTCGACCCATCACCGGGAAAGATCGAGGTGATGAGGAAAATAGCGGGGTTCATGGGAGCGGGCGAAAATGTGGTGACGCCTGTCCACGGCGATGCAATGGACACTGGTTTTGAAAAAGAGTCCTTCGACGCGGTTTTCGCCAAGGATATGGTGTCGCACGTAAGCGACAGGGACAGGTTTTATAGTGAGGTTTCCAGGGTGCTTAAACCTGGCGGAATATTTTTAATCACCGATGAGAACAACGCGCTTGATGTTATGGGACATGCCGAGAGAGAGCGAATATGGAAAAAAGTGGAGGAGGGTCCGCTCGATCAGGATAGCTGGATGAAGCGGACTTACAGGGAAGAGAGGAAACGGATAATTGAAATGCTGCGCCCCGACCTTTCGCCGGAAATAATTGAAGAGTTGGCGGTAAAATCCAGAGGGATGTGGGGTGATGGATTGAAGTCGGCAATAGAAGATTACAAGAGCAACATCGACTTCGTGAACGACTCGGATTTCCCGTACAGGGATCCTGTGTCCGGCCAGTATATGGAATACCCGCTTGATCCTAACCAGGTTGTGAGGGATCTCAAAAAATATGGATTTCAGGCCGGGATATTGCGTCCGGTGTTCCAGACCGGATCGGGCGTCAAAAAACTTGCGGGTGGATTTATCCGGTTGATGCATCCGATCTCTATCCTGTTCCAGCCGAATTTTTATCTCAGGGCTGTGAAATCATCGTAACCTGATTAATCACCGGCTGCTTATTTGCTGTATAATCTCGACAATTCGTTGTTTCGGAAATTTGCGATGAAAAAAATTGGAGTTATTTTCTTAATAATCCTGATTGCCGGGCTGCATGCGTGTTCCAGCCAGGTAGCCGACATTCCCGCTGAAAGCGCGGAGTCGGTAGTCCTCCAGGAAGAATCCACTCCGGTAAATCCCGATTATTATGTCGATGAAAACGGCCAGATCGTCTATATGGATGAGAAGGATGGCTCCGGCGAATCTACTGTAAACAGCCTGATCGCCAGCATCCCGGTATTTATCGGTGCACAGAGGGTTTATCCTGCGAATGAAGACCCTAACCGCCGCATTTCGTACATCACCGGAGCGGATTTGGATACTGTGCGGACCTTCTATCAGAATTACCTCGAGACTGGCGACCCGTCGGGAGAATCGGATATCTCCGAAGATGACAAGTTAATTGTTCAATCAATTGAGTTGAAGGATGAAGGCAGGAAAGCCGTTACGCTTTTTCTGAATAATGACGCGCCGCGTCGTGGTGGGGTTAAAATTCAGCTGATTGATTACCCGTCACAGCGAATCGTGCAGATTGTCCATACTTCCCTCGACTCGACCCCGTGGCAGCAGACGATGGGATACTGGGCTTCGGCGGAAGAAATACAGGAATGGCTGGAAGGATCCAGGGCTGCTGAAGAAGAAGCCCGGATACAGAGGGAAGAAGCGGAATCACAGTTGCAGAATCCCGAACAGGGTACCGATGACACTAATGAAGATGATGTAGATGAATGAGCCGGGGTCGGGAGAATGGGTACTGGTCATCGGTGCCGGGTACTGGCAGATTCCACTAATAAATACCGTGAAGCGTCTCGGGTACAAGGCTCTTACGATCGACCGTGACCCCGACGCCCAGGGCGGCAGGGCCGCTGATAAATTTGAAGCGGTCGACATCACGGATCATATAACCGCAATCGAACTTGGCAGGAAATACAAAATTGCTGGAGCTGTCAGCGACCAGACAGATATTTCCGTTCCAACACTCGCGAAAATCTGCACTGAATTGAATCTGCCGGGACCGTCGGTTGAGACAGCGTATAACACGACAAACAAAGCCCGTATGAGGGAACTGGCGGATAAGTGCGGGGTCAAAAATCCCAGATATCGGGTTTGTACTAATGTCGAAGAGGCGATGGATGGGGCGGAAGTTGCCGGTTTTCCCTGTGTCGTGAAACCGACTGACGCGCAGGCGAGCAGAGGGGTCAGGAAGGTTGATACAAAGAGCGTAGTTCCGGAGGCAGTTGAAGAGGCTCTGATTTTTTCAAAAGAGAAGAGGGTTCTGGTTGAAGAATATATTACAGGGACGGAGGTGACTGTCGAAGGATGCCGCTACGCAGGTGATTCTCACCTCCTATGTACAAGCACGAAAAAGCATACTCCACCGCCACATATTATCGCGATGAATCTGGATTTCCCCGCACAGCTTCCCGATGAGAAAATACGGTTGCTTGAAGAAAGTTATTTTAAAATGGTCGATGCACTTGGAATACAAGCTGGTTCAATCCACGGCGAAATGATAGTGAATGACGATGGTGTCTTTCTTGTCGAAATGGCGAATCGAGGAGGGGGCAGCGGCACGTCGAGCCATTGCGTACCTGAATATTCCGGTGTCGATCTGCTGGAAGCGAATGTACTCTATGCTGTCGGAAAAGAGCAACCGGCATTCCGAACAAAAAATCGCGCGGGTGTGCTGCGGTTCATGTTATTCGAGCCCGGGATTGTCAGGAATATTTCCGGACTTGACGAAGCGAGAAAAATAGATGGCGTTGTCGCTACTGATCTGTACATAAAGGCAGGCGATGAATTGAAACCGGCTACAATGGACACAATGCGGCATGGATACATCATTACAGTGGCTGACCGAATCGAGGATGCACGTGTGCCAGCGGATGCTGTTGAAAGGACAATCAGGGTAAATGTATCCCGGAATGCCGATCAATGATTGAGGTGCCGCTTATCTTTTCCCACACATGCATTTCGGGATTTATGCAGATAATCCCGGGAACCCATTGCACACACAATTCAAATTCAACAGCATTCATCTAAGGGTGTACAGACCGGACACATCGTTTACAAAACGTTCGGGGACATGGTTTACACATTACAATGGAGTCCACCAAGAAATGTGGGGTGGAACATGCCATTCGAAGAAGGAAATCGAATGTCTCCGAAGAAGGAATTCGTAATTCT